>NZ_CAWUDI010000012.1:0-174440 GCF_963920925.1 Calothrix sp. CCY 0018
AGCTGGCATTCGTGCTTCCTTCATCAATAGTGACGAAAAAGCCAGAATTATCAAAATTAGTGCCAACCAACGAGGGGTTGATATTTTCAACGATTGGATTACCGCCAAACCCAGGTAAATTGAGACGATTGACAATTTGTTCGACATCGCTATCAACATAAACCTTCAAACCACCTTCGGGTGCAGGTTCATCCAACGAGAAGCTAACCGTCAAAGCCGTCCCCAGTTCTTCAACGAGCGCATTACGTTCGTCATCGTAGTTCGTAGAAGTAGAAAGGCTAACTTGTACCATTGTTAATTTTCCTTTATGTTGGTGTTATATTTCGGAAGGCAACCAAAATCGAGCCAGCGCATTTGATTGAATACGCAAGCGATACGGAGTGATTCTTTTACAAAAAAAACTTGAGAAAAGTGATTTCAAGTTACAAGACTCATAAACTGAGATTAACTTATATTCATAATTATTGCGAATATATCTCAAATAGTGACTTACGTGAATTTTACTATAAATTTAAGTTTGTAAAAGTGCTTTTTATGAAGATTCTGTGAAGTTCCGGATATTTAGTAAATCTTGTGTAGTCATAAGATGTAAGATATCAAGTATCGCTTCTTATTTCCTACGCAATTTTCAGCAAAACTACCTTATTCCTGATAGTATATCAATACATAGGATAGTTAATCGTTTATCTCAATTAGTAGATACCAATCAACAGTAATTCCTAGGCCAGGTCTTTACTTGACACATACCTAGATACTGTGATACTAATTAAATTCACCGCTTCACGCCGCATATAAACTAAATCTAAATATCCCCGATTCGATTATTTATAAAAGCCTTTTACCCTATATCATTTGGCAACTATAGAAGAAATGCATATATTTCATCTTCCGGAAGATAGACAAAATGTTGCAATAACCAAGATTGATAAATCTAAATGATTTGATAATGAATCATGATGTTCCAACTGTTGCTAATACTACTAATTTTCGTTAATGTAATGGTGGCTAAGAAATTTAGCTGCGATAAAATTGAGTTAATGGACGAAGGTAAGTTTTCAGTACTGTTATCTAAGAGTCGCTGGTACTTAGCTGAAATTAAACTTAATGGTCGAGACTTAAAGTTAAATCATTTATATGTTGTTTAACTTGACTAAAAGGTTTTGGTTTTGCTAACTACTATACTTAATATTTTGAGACTGATATATCTTACAAACAGGAAGTATTAGTTATAGGAGATGAGTGATATGAATGCTCCACATTTCAGCCATTTTAAGATAAATATATCTTTGGCGGCGTACTTTTTTGATTGTCGGGACATTATTTAAGTTTTTTTAAGCCAATATTAACAATGCTTAGACTAAACCGAAAAGTTAAGTTTGTTAATCATACCAGTTTTTAATACGATTTGCAACATTTTAGTATTCTAGGTGTTTACCTAAAATTTAAGTCTAGTAAGAAGGTATTCGCTTACAGATAAACATATTGAAATATTGTTCGGGAGTTAAAGGTTTACTTACTATTTATTTTTCTATTATCAAAGTAAAGTAAGAGTAAGAAAATTATCACGGGTGCATCTAGCGGTCAAAAAAATGAATCAACATTCTTCTTGTTCTGAAGAAGACGCTCGCAACTGCTCTACAGTTGTTGAACTGCTGCGTCTAAGAAGTTCCAAGCAGCCTTTAGGAAATGCTTTCACCTTTCTATTAGATGGTGAAACCGAAGAAACAACACTAACATATCAGGAGTTAGATAGACGTGCGCGTCGAATCGCGGCTCAGTTGCAAGCACAAGGTTTGGCTGGAGAGCGCGCTTTACTACTTTATCCTGCGGGGCTAGATTTTCTAATTGCTTTTTTCGGTTGCTTGTATGCGGGGGTTGTAGCTGTAACTGCATACCCTCCACGAAATAAGCGCAATACACCAAGAATCAAAGCGATTTCTAATGATGCACAAGCGGCGATCGCTCTGACGACAACGGAAAAATTGTTTACAGTGCAGTCTTTAATGACAGAGAAGACTGACTTAAAATCTTTGCAGTGGCTGGCTACCGATAATATTGCGCCAGGAACAGAAGTTAGTTGGAAAGAACTCTCTATTAATAGAGATACCTTAGCTTTTCTGCAATATACTTCTGGTTCCACAGGGACACCCAAAGGCGTAATGATTAGTCATAGAAACTTACTGCACAATGCTCAAACAACTTACCAATTCATGGGGCATTCAGCAGAAAGTAAGTTCGTGACGTGGCTGCCGATGTACCATGATATGGGTCTAATTGGCGGTATTTTGCAGCCTTTGTATGGGGGTTTTCCCTGCTTTATTATGCCTCCCACATCATTTCTTCAACGTCCTTACCGTTGGTTACAGGCTATCTCGAAGTATAAAGGAACAACAAGTGGGGGACCGAATTTTGCCTATGACTTATGTGTGCAAAAAATTACTCCAGAACAAAAAGCGACTCTTGATTTGAGTAGTTGGGATGTAGCATTTAATGGTGCGGAACCCGTTAGGTATGAAACTTTAAAGCGATTTGCAGAGGCTTTTGCAGAGTGTGGTTTCCGTATAGAGGCTTTTTACCCTTGTTACGGAATGGCTGAAACTACCCTGATGGTTTCCGGTGTAGATAAGGCTACATCACCTATGGTGAAAGCAGTGCGAAAATCTGGATTAGAATCTAATCGAGTCGTTGAATCATCTGTTGATAATGAGGGTTACAATTTTGTAAGTTCCGGACGAGCTATACCACAACAGAAAGTAGTAATTGCGAATCCAGAAACACTCAAAAGTTGTCAAGCCTCGGAAATCGGGGAAATTTGGGTATCAGGACCGAGTGTTGGTCAAGGGTATTGGAATCGCGAACAAGATACCAAGGAGACATTCGATGCTTGTTTATCAGATACAGGAGAAGAACCGTTTCTACGGACTGGGGATTTAGGTTTTTTGCACTCTGGAGAACTGTTCATTACAGGTAGAGCCAAAGATTTAATTATAATTAGAGGTCGCAATCTTTACCCGCAGGATATAGAATTAACCGCAGAGCGCAGTCATCCTTCGTTGCGTGCCGGTGCGAGTGCAGCATTTACGGTTTTAGTTAATAACGAAGACAAACTAGTAGTGGTGCAAGAATTAGAGTTTCGTGCTAAACCGGATACGACAGAAGTAGCGAATGCAATTCGTCAAGCCATTAGTGAAGAACATGAAATACAAGTTTATGCAGTTGTTTTAATTAAACCAGGTAGTATCCCCAAAACTTCCAGTGGTAAGATTCAACGACGTACAACTCGCGCTCAGTTTGAGAATGGTACCTTGTGTGTAATTGAGAGCAATATTCTCAAAATTAGTGATATCGCAAGAAAAGAAACTAGATTTGAGCGTTCTGAACTATTAGCGCTTTCTCCAAGGCAATGTCAAGCAGTTTTAGAAACATATCTGATAGAACAAGAAGCAAGAGTTTTAAGTGTCGCACCTTCGGATATCAACCCGGAAGAACCATTAACTACTCTTGGACTTGATTCTCTCAAAGTATTTGAATTGAAAAACCGGGTTGAGCTTGACTTAGAAGTAGAGGTATCCGTAGCTGATTTCTTTGAAGGAATGAGTACGCGATCGCTCGTCACTAAGATACTGGCTCAGATGACTACAGATGGACTCCCATTAATATCCCTTACCCAGCAAGACAAAAATACAAATACATCTTATTATCCTCTATCTTTTGCCCAACAGGGATTGTGGTTTATACATCAGCTGAGTCCCGATACATCTACATATAACATTCCTATAGTTATTAATTTAAAAGGTTCTGTTAATCAAGCAATCTTACAAGAATGTTTAAACGAAATTGTCAGACGACACGAAGTATTACGTACAAGCTTTACATTAAGAGATGGACAACCCGTTCAAGTTATCAATCAAGCTGTACCCTTAACTTTAGCTGCTGAAGATTTACGCTCATTACCAGAAAGCGAACGTAATAGCGTAGCACACCGTTTAACTACAGAGTTAGCACAACAGCCTTTTGATTTATCTTCTAAATCGCTAATTCGTGCAAAATTTTTACAAATAAGTGACAAAAATTATCATTTAATTGTTGTTCTGCATCATATAATTGCAGATGGTTGGTCTATCAGCATTTTTATCAAAGAACTAGTTGGGCTATATGATGCATATTTTCAAAACGAACTTCCCCAACTTCCGGAATTACCCATAAAATATAAAGATTTTCTCAATTGGCAACAAAAATCTATTGATGGAGAACGCAGTCAACCATTATTAACCTATTGGAAACAAAAATTGCAGGGTGAACTGAGTGTACTAAATTTACCAACTGACTGTCCACGTCCACCAGTTCAAACTTTTAAAGGTGCGAAAGGTCAATTAGTTCTCCCCCAAACTCTGAGAAAAGAACTAAAGGATTTGAACCGTCAGCAGGGAGTAACTCTGTTTATGACCTTGCTTACAGCCTTCAAAATCTTGCTGTACCGCTATACAGGTCAGACTGATATTATTGTCGGTTCGCCAATTGCTAATCGTAGTAGAGCAGAAATTGAGCAATTAATCGGATTTTTTGTCAACGTTTTAGTACTGCGTACAGAGTTATCTGACGAGCTTAGTTTTCAAGAGTTATTAACACGGGTAAAATCAACTGCTTTAGAGGCTTATGTTCACCAAGACTTACCTTTTGAAAAGTTAGTAGAGGAATTACAGCCAAATAGAGACCTGAGTTACAATCCACTATTTCAGGTGATGTTTGTTCTGCAAAATGTTCCAATACCGAATTTAGATTTACCTGAGATATCAGTTAGTTATGAAGAGGGTCATAACGGTACATCCAAGTTTGATTTAACATTGTTTATGGAGGACTCCCAGCAAGGGTTAGTTGCAACTTGCGAGTACAATACGGATTTATTTAATGCAAACACAATTAACCGAATGCTGGGACATTTCCAGACTTTACTGTCAAGCATAGTTAACGATCCCGAACAAAATATTTCAAAATTACAATTGTTAACGCAACCTGAAGTACAACAGTTATTAGTTGAGTGGAATGATACTAAAAAAGATTATCCTCAAGATAAATGTATTCATCAGTTATTTGAGGAACAAGTAGAGAAAATACCCTCAAATATCGCTGTAATATTTGAAGACCAACAATTAACCTACCAGGAGTTAAACAGTCGAGCAAATCAGCTAGCCTATTACTTGCTGCAACAAGGTGTCAAATCAGACACAATTGTTGGTATTTGTATGGAACGCTCCATTGAAATGCTTGTGGGCTTAATGGCTATTTTGAAAGCAGGTGGTGCATATTTACCGCTAGATCCAGCATATCCTCAAGAACGGTTAAATTTCATGCTGGCAGATGCTCAAGTATCAGTATTGTTAACGCAACCGCATTTAGAAAATCAACTGCCACTACATCAAGCACAATTAGTATGTATAGATACCGAAGGTTCAATATATATAAATTACAGTTCTCAAAATCCAGTCAGCGATGTAAAATCAGAAAATTTAGCCTATGTAATTTATACATCTGGTTCCACGGGTAAACCCAAGGGAGTAATGAATACTCATCAGGGTGCGTGTAATCGCTTGCTGTGGATGCAAGGTGCTTATCAATTAACATCATCAGACCGAGTTTTACAAAAGACTCCTTTTAGTTTCGACGTATCGGTATGGGAATTTTTCTGGACATTATTGGCAGGTGCAGCTTTAGTTGTAGCGAAACCAGGAGGTCATCAAGATGCGGGGTATATAGCAGAACTTATATCACAACACAAAATAACTACACTTCATTTTGTTCCTTCTATGCTGCAAGTTTTTTTAGAGGAACCACAGCATCAAAACTGTAAAAGTATCAAGCGTGTAATTTGTAGTGGTGAAGCTTTATCTTTTGAATTACAACAACGATTTTTCAAGAGTTTTGATGCTCAATTACATAACCTTTATGGACCAACGGAAGCGTCTATTGATGTGACAGCGTGGTGCTGTAATCCGAATGAAAAAATTGTTCCTATTGGTCGTCCAATTGCTAATACACAGATATTTATCTTAGATAAACACTTACAGCCTGTTCCTATAGGAGTTCCCGGAGAATTACATATTGGTGGAACGGGATTAGCACGAGGTTATTTGAATAAACCAGAATTAACTGAAGAAAAGTTTATCCCTAGTCCATTTAATGGTTTACAATTAAATAGGAATTCTCCAAGTCAAAATCTCAGTTTAGACGCACGCCTTTACAAAACAGGAGATTTAGCACGGTATCGCGAAGATGGAAACATTGAATTTTTAGGCAGAATAGATTATCAAGTAAAAATTCGTGGAAATCGTGTTGAACTAGGAGAAATTGAAGCTTTATTAGAACAACATCCGCAGGTACGAAAAACGGTAGTAGTAGCTAGAGAAGATATACCGAATGACTGCCGCTTAATTGCATATCTGGTTGCTGACAAGAATGCTACGCCTTCTCTAGAGGAATTACGGGGATTTATTAAACACAAAGTACCCGAATATATGCTTCCTTCTACCTTTGTTGTGTTAGATGCTTTACCTTTGACATCTAACGGGAAAATAGACCGTCGTGCTTTACCAGCACCTGATAATCAGCGCCGTGATTTAGAAAAGGCTTATGAAGCACCAAACTCTGAGGTAGAAAGAGCGATAGCACAAATTTGGCAAGAGATATTGCGTTTAGAACGAGTAGGTGTAAATGATAACTTTTTTGATTTAGGTGGTAATTCAATATTAATAGCTCAGGTTAACAATAAATTACGGGAAGATTTGCACTACGACATTTCTGTTGTAGAAATATTTCAAAACCCCACTATTAAGTCTTTGACTAACTACATAAAGAAAACTTCACAAGCAGGGTCTAATTTTGAATCTATAAATAATAGAGTTCAAAAACAAATAGCATCTGTAAATAGACGTAAAAACTTGATTAAACGAGGTAAAAACATAAATAATTAATCAGATATCGACAATTGAACTACAAAGATAATCTAGGTTATAATTATGAAAACCGCTTCTTCGCTAACTACTAGTGCCAAAGTAATTATCAACAAAGAATCTAAGTCAATCTTGGAATTACCGATTCAAGAACAATTAAATTTATTTAAAAGATTCGGTGTATTATTGTTTAGAGATTTTGGTGTTGATTATGACAAAATGAAAGAATTTGCCGAACAATTTAGTTCAAAATTTGTCTTAGATAAAGATAGACCCATAGTTGATTCGCGTAATAAATTCGTCACTTTAGTAGATCCAGGAATGCATTATGTTAGCCCTCATTGCGAAAATGCTAACTCTCCGTTTCGTCCCGATGTAATCTGGTTTTGTTGCGGTGTACCAGCAGCCCAAAGTGGTGAAACTTTATTTTGGGATGGAGTGCGAGTATGGGAACAATTGGGTGAGGAATTGCGAGAGTTATTTATTACTAGGAAAATCAAATTTTTACAAAAATTTCCACCTGCTGATTGGAAACGTTTTCTAGGAGTTGGTTCTACTATAGCTGATGTCAAGCGGATGCTTAATGATATTTCTGGATTAAGTTACAAAATTAATCAAGACCAATCTGTTTCAATTGAATATGTTTGCTCGGCTGTAGTTAAGACTAAATATGGTCATCAAAATGCATTTGCTAATAGTTTAATTGCCGAATACAAAAATCCTAGAGGGAATGTAACTTTTGAAGATGGTTCATCTATTGCGTCAACAGTTATCAATCAAATTAACCAAGTAATGAATAGTTGTACAGAAGTAATTTCTTGGCAACCAGGAGATTTAGTCATGATTGATAATTCTAGATTTTTACATGGTCGTCGCTCGTTTAGTGATAGAAACCGACGAATTTATTCTCTGCTTAGTTATCTTAAGTAATTGAAGTAAAAAGTTGCTACTTTATGCGAGACAGAAAATAGTGGAGTTTTATTGCATAACATAATTCAATGTTGTTGAATTTAATCTAACCTAGCTAAGATAATAATTGAAAAAAATGGATAGCATAGAATCTGAAGTCTTAATGGAAGGAATAGCCATTATAGGTATATCAGGACGTTTTCCTGGAGCCAAAAATATCACAGAATTTTGGCAAAATTTACAAGCTGGAATTGAGTCAGTTTCTCAGCTTACAGATGAAGAATTATTATCAGCAGGTGTTGATTCAAGTTGTTTATATGATAGTAACTATGTTAAAATAAGCGGTATTTTAGAAGATATAGATTTATTTGATGCTGGATTTTTTGATTTTAACCCTAAAGAAGCTGAGATTACCGACCCACAACACCGTCTATTTTTAGAATCTGCTTGGCAAGCTGTGGAAGATGCTGGTTATGATTCCAATAGATATAAAAGTCGCATAGGAGTGTATGCTGGTGCTAGTTTAAATAATTATTTATCTTTTGATTTAAATAGTGACCGGGTTGGTTCTGCACAGTCCTATCAAAAATTAATTGGTAATGACAAAGATTTTCTGAATACCCGTGTTTCTTATAAATTAAATTTAACTGGACCAAGTATTACCGTTCAAACCGCTTGTTCTACCTCATTAGTATCAATCACGCTTGCTTGCCAAAGTTTAATCAATTATCAATGTGATATGGCTTTGGCTGGAGGAGTTTCAGTTCGAGTCCCTCATAAAACAGGTTATTTGTACCAACCAGGAGGGACTTTATCTCCTGATGGACATTGCCGTGCTTTTGATGCCAAAGCGCAAGGAACAACTGTTGGGAATGGTGTGGGAGTTGTTCTGCTCAAGCGACTAGAAGATGCAATAGCAGATGGGGATCATATATATGCAGTAATAAAAGGTTGGGCAGTTAACAACGATGGTTCGCTCAAAGTTGGTTATACAGCGCCTAGTGTTGACGGACAAGCAGAAGCGATTGCAGAAGCAATTATGCTATCAGGAGTTAAACCTGAATCTATCAGCTATATTGAGGCTCATGGAACTGGTACAAGTTTAGGCGATCCCATTGAAATAGCTGCCTTAACTAAAGTTTTTCGTGCTAGTACCCAGAAAAAAGAATTCTGTGCAATTGGTTCTGTTAAAACAAATATCGGTCATCTTGATGCTGCTGCTGGAGTTACAGGTGTAATTAAAACAGCTTTAGCCTTAAAACATCAAAAAATACCACCAAGTCTGAATTTTGAACAACCCAACCCTGAAATTGATTTTGCCAATAGTCCTTTTTATGTAAATACAGAACTCACAGAATGGAAAACTGAATCATTTCCCCGTCGTGCTGGTATCAGTTCTTTAGGGATGGGGGGAACCAATGCCCACTTAATTCTAGAAGAATCTCCTGCACTATCCGATTCTGCTCCTAGTCGCCCTTGGCAATTATTGGTAATTTCTGCCAAAACCGAGACAGCATTAAACACCGCTAGTTATAATTTGGCTCAACATCTTATAGACTATCCCAATTTAAATCTAGCGGATGCTGCTTATACACTGCAAGTAGGACGTAGAGGATTTAATCATCGTCGTATCTTAGTGTGTCAGGATATACCAGAAGCCGTCAGCATATTACAAAATCCCTCTCCTCAAAAGGTTTTTACTAATTATCAAGAATCATACGACTGTCCAATTACTTTTATGTTTCCTGGACAAGGCAGTCAGTATGTCAATATGGGTAAACAACTTTATGAAACCGAACGAGTATTCCGTAAATACGTAGACCGTTGTTGTTTAATATTAGAACCTGTCTTGGGTTTAGATTTGCTTACAGTTATATATCCTTGCGAATCTGAAGAGAAAGCTGCACAAGAACAACTTAAACAAACTTATATAACTCAACCAGCATTATTTGTAATTGAGTATGCTTTAGCTCAGTTGTGGATGTCTTGGGGTATTGTTCCAGAAGCCATGATTGGTCATAGTATTGGGGAATATGTCGCGGCTTGCATAGCTGGTGTCATGACTTTAGAAGATGCATTAAATCTAGTCGCCATTCGGGGACGATTAATGCAGGAATTACCAAGAGGAAGTATGCTGTCTATTCCTCTACCAGAAGCCGATATTTTACCTCTGCTCAATGAAGATTTATCTTTAGCTACTAAAAATACACCTTCTTCCTGTGTAGTTTCAGGAACTGATAAAGCCATAGACGTGCTGGCTGAATATTTAGTTACTCAAGAGGTAAAATTCCGTCGGTTGCATACCTCTCATGCTTTCCATTCCCAAATGATGGAACCCATTTTACAGAAATTTACAGATGAAGTTAGAAAAATTAGCCTAAGTCCTCCACAAATTCCTTATATTTCCAATCTTACTGGTACCTGGATATCGGCAGAAGCTGCTACAGAAGCAACTTACTGGGCAAGACATTTACGGGAAACAGTAAGGTTTGCTGATGGTGTGTCTGTACTAATACAACAGCCGCAGCAAATTTTACTAGAAGTTGGACCAGGGAGAACTTTATCTACTTTGTTCAAACAGCAGTCTTCCCAACAAGTAAGTGAGCAAGTAATGCTGTCTTCATTACGACATCCCAAGGAAGAACAAGCGGATATAGCATTTTTACTGAATACACTTGGTCGTCTATGGCTGAAAGGGGTTTCTGTCGATTGGTCTAGTTTTTATGCTACGGAACAACGTCACCATGTTCCATTACCTACCTATCCTTTTGAACGTCAGCGTTATTGGATAGAACCTCAAATAAAATTTAGTGATTCTTTTGTTACTAACCAGAAAAAGTCCAATATAGCAGACTGGTTTTATACGCCAATTTGGAAGCAAGCAGTTACACCGCAAACTTTCAAATCAAAAGAACAGGTATTAATATTTGCTGATAGTTATCAAGTAGGAACACAACTAGCTAAACGTTTGCGGGATGATGATAGTAATGTAATTATCGTCTACCCAGGAGAGCATTTTAGCGAACTGAGTGCAGGTGAATATAGCATCAACCACAACTGTCCTGATGATTATGATGCTCTAATTGCTCAATTGCATAATTTAGGTCAAATCCCAGATGCGATTGCTCATTTCTGGAATATCACATCATCAGAGAAAACAACATCAGGAATCGAGTTTTTTGAGAAATGTCAAAATTGGGGTTTTTACAGCCTGTTGTATTTAGCACAATCTTTGAGTAAACAAAATATTACTCAACCTATAGATATCTTAGTTGTTAGCAACAATCTATATGATGTCACAGCTTTAGAGGGATTAAGTCCAGAAAAAGCAACTATTTTGGGAATGTGTAAAACAATTCCCCAAGAGTATGCAAATATTTCCTGTCGCAGCATTGATATTGTCTTACCCGTAGCTGGAACTGTTGCAGAAAATCAACTTATAGAACAACTTGTAGCAGAATTGAACAGTAAGCCGTCTCACTCGGAAATTGCCTACCGTGGACATCATTGCTGGGTACAAACTTATGAACCTCTCACTGTAGATGATATTCCGGATATGCCCAAGTTGCGGCAAGAAGGAGTATATTTAATTACTGGAGGTCTAGGGGGTATTGGTTTGGAACTGGCTGAATACTTAGCTCAGACAGTCAAAGCAAAACTGATATTAGTAAGCACCTCGGCTTTACCTACAGTAGATGAGTGGGAGCAATGGCTGATAACTCATGAACAAGAAGATAAAGTCAGCCAGAAAATACGGAAAATACAGGATTTAGAGCAACTGGGAGCAGAAATTCTTCCCCTGAGTGCTGATGTCGATAACGAAACCCAAATGCAAGCTGTGATTACTCAAAGCGTAGCCCGCTTTGGTCAGATACATGGTGTTATTCATGCTGCTGGGATAAAGTTATTTAAAACAATTGAAGAGATAAATAGAAACGAATGCGAACAACAATTGAGAGCTAATGGGCATGGGCTATTTGTTTTAGAAAAAATATTGCAAGGAATTGAGTTAGATTTCTGTGTTTTAATATCTTCGTTGTCATCTATTTTAGGTGCATTAGGTATGGCAGCTTATCCAGCAGCCCATACTTTTACAGATGCCTTTATTTATAAACATAACCAAATTAATTCTATACCTTGGATGGCTGTAAACTGGGATAACTGGTTAACTAAACAATTGACTATAGAATTAGCGACAAAACCAGAAATTTCCACTGAACTTTTCATGACCAGCCAAGAAGGTATTGAGATATTTCGACGTGTATTATCTTTAAATAAAGTAAATCACATAGTTGTCTCAACAACTGATTTACAAGCCAGAATCGAACAGTGGATTAAGCCTTCCGAAATTGTCCATCAAAGTAATTCAACAGCATTACATTCGAGACCATACCTACAGAATAACTATATTGCTCCCACAAATGAGACAGAACAAAGCATAGCTAATATCTGGCAAGAAATTCTAGGGATTGAACAAGTAGGTATTGAAGATAACTTTTTAGAATTAGGTGGCGATTCTCTTTTGAGTATCCAAATTACTGCTAGAGCTAATAAAGCAGGTTTACGGTTTACAAATCAACATTTATTTGAATACCCAACTGTTGTAGAGTTAGCAAAAATAGCTACAAAAACACAAACGGTTTTAAGCGAACAGGGATTAGTACAAGGAGAACTACCTTTAACACCAATTCAACACTGGTTTTTTGAGCAAAATTTACTAGATGCAAATCACTGGAATCAAACAGTAGTTTTAGAGATGCAACAATCCCTCGACCCGTTCATTTTAGAACAGGTAATTCAACATTTGTTGATACATCATGACGCTTTGCGTTTGCGTTTTCGAGAGGAAGCATCGGGATGGGAACAAGTAAATGCTAATCTGGAGAAGATTGTACCGTTTATAAAGATAGATTTATCAGGACTGTCACCGCAGCAGCAAGAACAGGCGTTTGATGCATCTGCTGCACAGATACAAGCTAGTCTAAATCTAAGAGTTGGTCCGATTGTGCGAGTTGCCTACTTTGATTTTGGTACGCAGCAATCAAGCCGTTTGTTACTGGCTATTCATCATTTAGCGATTGATATTGGTTCTTGGCGAATTTTGCTAGAAGATTTAGAAGCTGCATACCAACAACTAAGCCAAACAACAGCTATCAAACTACAGCCGAAGACAACTTCATTCAAACAGTGGGCTTTGCGGTTAGCTAAGTACGCTCAGTCAATAGAGTTAGAAAGAGAACAGGTTTATTGGTTAGCAACTGAGCGTGATTGGGTATTACCACTGCCAGTAGATTATCCAGATGGTAGTAATACTGTGGCATCTGCTGAGACTGTTTCTGTTACCTTGAGTACGGAACAAACACAAATACTACAAGAAGAAATTGCTGCAACTTATCGAGTCCACTTAGAGGATGTATTGCTTGCTACTTTAGGTCAAGCATTTAGTAAATGGACTGCTAAGGAATCATTATTGATAGATTTAGAGGGGAATGGCAGGGATGTTATTTTCGATGATATTGATTTATCGCGTACAGTGGGCTGGTTTACTAATATTGCCCCTTTGTTTTTGGAGATTGATGAAGCCAAACAAACAGGAGAAATTTTAAAACAGGTAAAAGAACAACTACGTAGTTTTCCAAATCAGGGTTTAGGTTATGGAGTTTTGCGCTACCTTAGTAAAGATGAAATAATTACAGAAAAATTGCGATCGCTACAACCTGCGGAGGTACTTTTCCTTTACCTTGGCAACTACGAGCAAACTGTACCTGAATCTTCTTTGTTTAAGTTATCGCCAAAATCTAACGGTTTATCCCGTAGTTTACGTGGACAACGCAGTCATCTCATAGAAATTAATGCCTTGATAGTCCAAAAGCAACTAAAAGTTGACTGGATTTACAGCCAAAATGTACATCGTCGAGAAACAATCGAAAAATTAGCTCAAGATTTTCTGGCAGCTTTACTTTCTCTATTTACTAGTACTCAGTCTTCTTCAGTACCAAACTACACACCTTCAGATTTTGCTGAATTTGAATCTAGTCAATGGAGCCAAGACGATATTGACGACATTATGGCAGCGATTAATCAAACCAAAAGTTAAATAATTATGAACTTACAAATCGCACTATTACACTGGAATAATTACAATGCTAGTTAAAACAAACCAAATCTCTTTTTCCAAAATAAGAAACTAAAAATTTTATAAATTGGTATAGGAGGATATAATGACCCGAATTCTGGTGGTGACTCCTTAAGAATGTGGAAGCAATATTTTTCTAAGAGTATGGTTTATGGAATAGATATTGTAAACAAAATAACTTTAAAGGAAGTCCGCATTAAAAGCACTCTCTGACAAGCATCAACAAAATCTAAAGATTTTTAAAACTATGAAGAATATTGAGGAATTTTATCCACTATCACCTATGCAGCAGGGCATACTCTTCCACACTCTTTATGCACCGGAATCGGGAGTCTATGTTGAACAGCTAAGTTTTGATATTCAGGGAGATTTAAATATCTCTCTATTTCAACAAGCATGGCAGCAATTACTTGAAGTACACCCGATTTTACGAACCTCTTTTATTTGGGAAGGAATAAAAGAATCTGTGCAAGTAGTGCATAAAAAAGTTAAACTACCTTGGCAGCAACAAGATTTGTCAGGATTAAAATTGATTGAACAGCAAGAGCGCATTGAAACTTGTTTGATACTAGAAAGAGAACAAGATTTTGAAATTTCTCAAGCTCCACTAATGCGCTTAACGTTACTCCAGTTAGCTGAAAAGCACTACAAATTCGTTTGGAGTCATCATCACTTACTATTAGACGGTTGGTCTTCTTCCTTACTACTTCAAGAAGTATTTAAATATTATCAAGTATTAACCCAAGGTAAAGATGTACAGTTGCAAAAAAAACGTCCTTATCGAGACTATATAGCTTGGATACAAAAGCAAGATTTGTCGAAAGCAGAGACTTTTTGGCGGCAATATCTTAAAGGTTTTACAACAGTCACTTCTTTGGGGATAGACCAGAATTTTAGCAATCAAGTTGTCGAAAATAAAAATTATGCTTCACAGATATTGCGCTTATCAAATACAGAAACAGCCGCATTGCAGTCTTTAGCTCGGCAACAGCAACTTACACTCAATACTATATTGCAGGGAGCATGGACAATTATTCTAAGTCGTTATAGTGGTGAAAACAATATTGTTTTTGGAGGAGTTGTATCTGGTCGTCCAACCACATTAGCAGGTGTAGAATCCATGGTAGGGGTGTTTATCAACACTTTACCAGTCAGAGTAAACTTTAATCCTCAAGAATTTCTCATACCTTGGCTCAAGCAATTACAGACACAGCAAAATGAGGTGCGTCAATACGAACATACTCCACTAATAGAAATCCAAAAGTGGAGTGAAATTTCTGCTAGGCAGCTTTTATTTGAAACTATATTTAATTTTCAGAATTACCCTATAAATTCTTCCATACAACAACTAACAGATAATCTCAAAATATTTAATATTAATAGTTTTATTCATCCTCACTATCCACTTAATGTTTCAGTACAAGTAGATAGAGAATTATCGGTTGAGATTTTTTACGATTCCCATCGCTTTGAGAATGTTAAAATTGCTCAAATGTTAGGGCATTTAAAGACCTTGTTATTAGGTATGGTAGCAAATCCACAACAGCGTTTGTCAGAATTACCATTATTAACGGAATTTGAGCAGCATCAATTGCTGCGGGAGTGGAATAATACAGAAGTTGAGTATCCTCAACTTCAATGTATCCATGAATTATTTGAAGCACAGGTAGAGAAAACGCCAGATGCTGTTGCAATAGTATTTGAAAATCAACAGTTAACCTATGAGGAACTAAACGCTAGAGCAAATCAACTAGCGCACTATTTGCGATCGCTAGGAGTAAAACCAGAGGTATTGGTGGGGATTTGTGTAGAACGCTCGCTTGATATGGTAATCGGACTATTAGCCATTCTCAAAACTGGTAGTGCATATGTACCCTTAGACCCCAACTATCCCTTAGAAAGATTACAATTTATACTAGAAGATACTCAAGCGTCAGTATTGCTAACTCAAGCGTCGCTTCTAGAAACAATACCGCAACATAAAGCTCAAGTTGTTTGTTTAAATACTGATTGGCATCTAATAGCACAGCACAGCCAGAAAAATTTATGTTCTGAACTAACTACTGATAACCTAGCTTATACCATCTATACTTCAGGTTCCACGGGCAAACCCAAAGGGGTACAAATTCCCCACAGCGCTTTGAGCAACTTTCTGTATTCTATGAAGGAAGCCCCAGGATTAACATCTGATGACACCTTGTTAGCAGTAACTACTTATTCGTTTGATATTGCGGCATTAGAACTATTTCTGCCAATCATAGTAGGCGCTCGCTTAGTAGTTGCCAGTCGGGAAATTATCTCGGATGGAACCCAGTTGTCAGCAAAACTGATAAATTCAAAAGCTACAGTTATGCAAGCAACACCAGCAACATGGCAGCTACTTTTGGCAGCAAGCTGGGATGGTAATCGTCAATTAAAAATTCTCTGTGGTGGCGAAGCTTTGCCTAAACATTTAGCTAGTCAACTATTAGAGCGGTGTGGTTGTCTGTGGAATATGTACGGTCCGACGGAAACTACTATTTGGTCAGCTGCATACCAACTCAAAACTGATAGTAAGATAATACCAATTAGTCATCCGATTGCGAACACACAACTTTACATCCTAGACCAATACAGTCAATTAGTTCCTGTGGGTGTAGCGGGTGAGTTGTGTATCGGTGGACAAGGACTTGCACGAGGTTATTTCCACCGTCCTGACTTGAGTGCAGAAAGATTTATCCCTAATCCCTTTAGTACAGAAACAACACGTCTGTATAAAACGGGGGATTTAGCACGTTATCTGCCGAGTGGAGATATAGAGTACATTGGTCGGATTGATAACCAAGTAAAAGTACGTGGCTTCCGCATTGAATTGGGAGAAATTGAAGCAGTAATCAGCCAATACCCAGCAGTACGAGAAACCGTAGTTGTAGTAAGGGAAGACTCAGTACATTCTCAACAAATAGTCGCCTATGTAGTTGCTCATAAAGAACAAACACTGACAATTCCTGAACTACGTAAATTTTTAGAGTCAAAGTTACCGAACTACATGGTACCAGCAGCTTTTGTAACATTAGAAGCGCTACTATTAACACCTAATGGTAAGGTTGATCGTAAGGCATTACCTTTATTGAAAGATAGTAACTGGGAATTAGAAACTACTTTTGTTGCTCCCCGTAATCCAGTAGAAGAAGTATTAGCCGGAATTTGGACTCAAGTCCTGGGCGTTTCCCAAGTTGGTATTTACGACAACTTCTTTGAATTAGGGGGACATTCTTTATTAGCAACTCAAGTTGTTTCGCGTATTCGTAAAACCTTGGAGGTGGATATATCACTTCACCATCTATTTAAATTCCCAAACATCGCACAACTAGCTAAAGAGATTCAGCAAGTAAGCACCAAGGGTATTTCTGCAATTATGCCTGTCCCTCGTGATGGCAATTTACCTCTATCCTTTGCTCAAGCCAGGTTATGGTTACTAGAACAGCTAAACCCTGGTAGCTATATTTATAATATGCCCGCAATGATTCGCCTTACGGGTAATTTAAATGTAAAGGTCTTAGAAGAAAGCATTAACCAAATTATTCATCGTCACGAGGCTTTACGTACTACTTTTGTTTTAGTTGATGGACAACCTCTACAAGTAATTATTCCCCGTGTGCAGATGAAAATACCTGTAGTGAACTTACGCAATTTGACGGAAGTCGAACGAGAAGCGGAAATTAACAGTTTGAGTGCAGAGGAATTTCAACGTCCCTTTGATTTTAACCAAGCTCCCTTACTTAGATGCACTCTCTTGCAACTGGGTGAAGAAGAACATATTTTACTGTTTACTATCCACCATATAGTTTTTGATGGTTGGTCAATCAGTGTATTAATTAATGAGTTAGCAGCATTATATGAAGCCTTTTCTACCCAGAAAGCTTCCCCACTCTCAGAATTATCTATTCAATATGCAGACTTTGCAGTTTGTCAACGTCAAGATTTACAAGGTGAAAGGTTAGAAAGTTTGCTTACTTACTGGAAGCAGCAATTAACAAATCTACCTGTATTGCAGCTACCTACAGTTTATCCCCGTCCAAAAGTAAAAACTAACCGGGGTGCTAGTCACACATTCTTAATACCTACTGAGGTGAGGCGGGAAGTGCGATCGCTTTCCCAACAAGCAGGTGTAACTTTATTCATGACACTGCTAGCGAGTTTTAAAATCTTATTACAACGCTACAGTAATCAAGATGATATTGTTGTTGGAACAGATGTTGCGAACCGGAATCAAGCAGAAGTTGAACAATTAATAGGATTCTTTGTTAACTTGTTAGTCTTACGCACTGACTTAAGCGGAAATCCCACCTTCTTAGAGTTATTACAACGAGTTCGTACACAGACATTATCAGCTTATGCTTATCAAGATTTACCCTTTGACGAGTTAGTTAGAGAATTACAACCTGAGCGTCACTTAAGCAACACGGTTCCATTATTCCAGGTGTTATTTGTCTTACAAAATACACCGACTTCAGCCTTAGAATTACCAGGACTTATTTTAGAACCAATAGAAGTAGAAAGTAAAATAGCCAGATTTGATTTAGCTCTATTTCTTGAAGAAACCGAGCAAGGTATAAAAGGTGAATGGCAATACAATGCCGATTTATTTACAGCCGATATTATCACTTGTTTAACGAATCACTGGAAAACATTAATCAATAGCATTATTAGCCAACCTCAAACCCACATCAATACATTGGAAATGTTCACGGAAGCAGAAAAAGCCCAACAAACTATGCAACAGCAGAAACGTAAAGCAGCTAAAAGACAAAAATTTATGAGTATTGCTCCTAAAGCTGTTAATTTGTCATTAGATAAACTGATTAAAACAAGTTATCTAACAGATGAACAAAAATTTCCTCTCGTAATTCAGCCTAATAGTGCAGAGTTTGACTCAATATCTTGGTCCGAAAATAACCGAGAATATCTTGAAAAACGATTATTAAAACATGGAGCGATTTTATTTAGAGGCTTTAACATCAAATCAGTATTAGAATTTGAAAATTTCGCCCAAGCTATTTGTCCTAATTTATTTGCTGAATATGGGGATTTACCCCGTATCGGTGAAGGTGGTAAAGTTTATGGCTCTACACCTTACCCAGCAGATAAAGCTATACTTTTCCACAATGAAAGTTCCCATTTACATTGTTTTCCCTTAAAAATTTGGTTTTACTGCGTTCAACCTGCCACTAAGGGTGGAGAAACTCCAATTATAGACTGTCGAAAAGCTTATCAACTACTAAGTCCTCAATTACGAGAAAAACTAGCTACCAAACAGCTAATGTACGTGAGGAATTACGCGGAAAAATTAGATGTTAGTTGGCAGAACTTCTTTAAAACCACAGATAAAAGCGAAGTAGAAAATTACTGTCGCCAAGCAGGAATTGAATTTGAATGGTATAGTAATAATGGATTAGTTACTCGACAAATTCGTCCAGCCTTAGCAGTACATCCTAGAACTTGCGAATCTGTATTTTTCAACCAAATTCAATTGCACCACATCTCCTATTTGGATATAGAAGTACGAGAATCATTAGTATCCATGTTTGGGGAGTCAAAGTTACCTCGTAACGTTTACTTTGGAGATGGTACAGTAATTGCAGAAGAAGAAATTGCCGAAATCAATGCAGTATATCAGCAATCAAAAACTAGCTTTCCTTGGCAACAGAATGATGTAATTATGTTAGATAATATGCTGGCTGCTCACGGCAGAAAGCCCTATACAGGACAACGTAAAATAGTTGTCTCAATGGGAGAAATAATAAATAGTAAAAATATTAATATTTGCTAAATGTACTAACTTTTTTAGCAAATCCCGAAAAAATATACTCTGCGTACAATAATCCTTAATAAATATGAAAACTCAAGCAATTAGCGGTTTTCAACTTGCACCTCAGCAAAAAAGACTGTGGCATTTACATAAAAAAAATGGTTCTGCTTTTTGTTCGCAATCAAGTATTTTGATTGAGGGAAATCTTCAGCCGGAAATACTACGAATAGCTACTGAACAAGTTGTTAATCATCACGACATACTCAAAACCAATTTTTATCGTCCACCTGGAGTAAAAACTCCAGTGATGGTAGTTGAAGATAGAAATTCGTTTAATTGGGAATATTTAGATTTAAGTGCTTTTTCTGAGAAAAATATTTCTAATAAAGTTCAAGAATTATTCTGGCAAGCAAGACAGGAATATCAAAATCTATCCCAAGAATCACTACTTTATTTATATTTAATTAAGCTTTCAGAGAGTCAGCATATTTTAATTATTTCCTTACCTACATTATGTGCTGATACTAGAACAATCAAAAATTTAGTTAATCAAATTAGCCAAGCTTATGCTCAATGTAGTAAAGGTAAGGCATTTAGCAAAGAATATGTACAGTATGTGCAATTTTCTGAATGGCAGAATCAACTACTGGATGATGAAGATGCTTCCTCAGCTGAAGAATATTGGCAGCAACAAAAAATTAGCTCTCTATCCACATTAAAATTACCGTTAGAAAAACTAAGAAATAATCAAGAATTTGTCACTGATAGTTATAAATTAGTTATTGGTCAAGAATTACTTAATAAAATTAACAATTTCGCTCAAAAGTACGATCAAACCCCTGATGTCATTTTATTAGCCTGTTGGAAAATACTGGTTTGGCGATTAACAGGAGAATCAGAAATTGTTATCGGTACAGCAAGCGAGCGCCGTGATTATGAAGAACTTTATGACGTGCTTGGCTTATTAGCCACCTGGCTACCAATTAAAACTAAATTTACACCTAATTTAAATTTTTTAGAGCTATTAACAGTAGTAGCACAAACATTAGAAAATGCTGCTGAATGGCAAGATTATTTTGTTTCTGAAATTACAGAAGAAGACGAAATTATCGCTTTTTCTGTAGGTTTTGAATGTGATAAATTACCAGAAAAATATTCTAATACGGGTATATCATTTGCTATTGACAAACTAGTTAACTGTATTGAACCTTTCAAAATTAAACTAAGTTTAATTTGGAGCGTTAGCTCTTTAATTGCCGAATTTTATTACGATGTCAATTATTTTTCGTCTGAGACAATTCAAAGTTTAGCCACACAGTTTGAAACTTTGTTAAACAATGCACTTGTAGAACCGCAAAAATTAATCTCCCAATTAGAGATTCTCACACAAAGCGATCGCCAACAACTTGTCTTCGGATTTAACCAGACACGTATTGATTACACATCAACCAAATGTATTCACCAACTATTTGCAGAGCAAGCCGCTAAAACACCTAATCGGATTGCTGTTGTATATGAAAATGAGAAAATAACCTATGCCGAACTGAACTGCAAAGCCAATCAATTGGCTAATTACTTACAAACACTGGGAGTAAAACCAAGAGTTGTAGTTGGTTTATGTGTAGAGCGCTCTTTGGAAATGATTATTGGACTTCTAGCCATTCTTAAGGCTGGAGGAGCTTATTTACCGCTTGACCCAATGTTACCACAAGAAAGCTTGTGCTTCAGATTACAGAATGTCCAAGCACCAATTTTGTTGACACAGCATCAGTTGGCAAACGCTTTCTCAATTGATGTAGCCCAAGCAGTTTGTATAGACACAGATTGGGATACTATTGCTCAATCCTCAGATACAAATCCTATTTGTACTACAAAAATCGAGGATCTCGTCTATGTGTTGTTTACTTCTGGTTCCACAGGTAAACCAAAAGGTGTTGCGGTTGAGCATCGACAACTTCTTAATTATCTAAATGGAATTTTAGATAAATTAAAGCCAGTAGATAGTGCTAACTTTGCTACGATTTCTACTATTGCAGCAGATTTAGGTAACACTGTCATTTTCCCAGCCCTCTGTACGGGAGGATGTCTGCACGTAATTTCCCATGAACGAGCAACAAATCCAGAAGCTTTACTAGATTATTGCGATCACCATCCAATTGACTACCTTAAAATTGTACCTTCTCACTTAAATGCTTTGCTAACTGCCTCAAAACCAGAGAAGATTTTACCAAAAAGGTGCCTAATTCTCGGTGGCGAGGCGCTTTCTTGGAATTTAGTTGAAACACTTCAGAAGTACGCACCAAACTGTCGAATCCTCAATCATTACGGACCCACAGAAACCACTGTAGGTGTCCTCACCTATTCTCTTAATGGTGAAGCAATCAAGGATCGATCTGAAATAGTTCCTTTGGGTCGCCCACTCAGCAATATTCAAATTTATATTCTCGACCATTATTTACAACCTGTACCAATTGGTGTTACGGGTGAGCTGCATATTGGGGGAAATAGTTTAGCACGAGGTTATTTCAACCAAGTGGAACTAACAAAACGAAAATTTGTTGATAATCCCTTTAACGATGAAGTGGGATCACGATTATATAAAACAGGGGATTTAGCCCGTTATCTTCCTGATGGTAATATTGAGTTCTTAGGACGAATAGACCATCAAGTAAAGATTCGCGGTTTTCGCATTGAATTAGGTGAAGTTGAGTCGGTACTGCAACAACACCCTACGATCCGAGAAACAGTTGTTCTAGCGCAAGAAGATGATTCGGGCAATAAGCGTTTAATAGCTTATATTGTACCGCATCAGCATACATTTACAGCCACCGATATCCGGGACTTCCTCAAGCAAAAACTGCCAGACTATATGATACCTTTGGCTTTCGTGCAACTGAAGAGTTTGCCTCTAACACCCAATGGTAAAGTTGATCGTCAAGCATTGCCAGATCCCGAGCAAGTTAGACCAGAGTTAGCACAGACTTTCGTGCAACCCCGGACACCTGCTGAAGAAACAATTGCCAAAATTTGGGCACAGGTACTGCGAATCGAGCGAGTCGGCATCAATGATAATTTATTTGAGTTGGGTGGCGATTCAATTATGACTATTCAAATTGCCGCCAGAGTTAATCAGGTTGGTTTACAAGTAACACCAAAGCAGATTTTTGAATATCCTACGGTTGCTAGTTTGGCAGCTGTTATAGACACAAACTTGAATATTCAATCGGAGACAGGCTTACTTCCTTTGACCCCAATGCAACGCAGGTTCTTTGAAGAGCATCTGTCCAAACCACAGCATTGCAACCAGACTTTAGTATTAGAAGTACAGAAAATAATTGTACCTGATTTATTTGAAGAAGCTGTACAGTATTTGCTACAGCACCATGAAGCTTTGCGTTTTCAATTCAATTCCCAACAATCAGCTTGGCAGCAATCAAACACGGTAACAGATGCAGTCAAAACAGCATCTTTCTCCTACATAGATTTATCTGGTCAACTTGCAGAACAACAAGAAACCGCTTTAGAATCAATTTTAAGTGAACTACAAACTAGCTTAAATTTAGCAGAAGGTTTGTTGTTACGGGCAGCTTTATTAAATTTTGGCAACAATCAGCCCCAGCGTTTAGTTTTGGTGATTCATTATTTGGTTGCGGATAGCATATCCTGGCGAATTTTGTTGAAAGACCTTCAGCAAATTTATCAAAAACTCAGCCAAAAGCAACCAGTAAAGCTTCCTTTAAAAACAAATTCTTTTAAACAGTGGACTGAACTTTTAGAACAGTCAAATAACCTCTTGCAAGAAAGCGATTATTGGGTAAAAATATTCTTCCATCAGTACCCATCAAAGCTACCTGTAGACAATCATAACGGTGTAAAAACTGCTGCTTCAGTTGGTCAGGTTGTGGATTCTTTGACTATTGAAGAGACCAAAGCATTGTCGCAAGAAATACCCAAGGCTTACCGAACAAAAGTTAACGAAATTCTCGTTACAGCATTAGTACAGACATATTCTCAGTGGACAAAAAGTAATTCTATAATGCTAGATGTAGAAGGAGAAGGACGAGAAATATTTGAAAGCAAGGTAGACTTATCAAGTACTGTAGGGTGTTTTACGAGCATTTTTCCAGTAATACTGAGTTTGGAAAGCATTACTGAGTCATCAGAAGCACTTAAGGCTATAAAAGAGCAGATGCGGAGAATTCCTACTCAAGGTATCAGTTATGGGTTATTAAAATATACAAAGCAAGAAAAGCAATTGCAAACCCTTCCTCAAGCTGAGGTGAAGTTTAAATACGTAGATTCGTTTGATGCAGTTTCCTCTGAATCACATTTGTTTAAAACCTTGAGGGTAGAAAGCAACTCTCAAATTAATCATCCTTATCTTCAGGAAATCAACACTTTTGTACTTGGGGAAAAACTGCAAATAGAGTGGAAATACAACGGTCAGTTTTATCAAAAGATCACTATTGAACAACTTGTTCAAAGATTTATAGACACATTACGATTGCTAATTGCTCATTGCCAATCTAATGCTGCTGGAGGTTTTACTTCTTCTGACTTTCCAAAAGCGCATTTGAGTCAAAAAGACCTGGATACGTTCTTAGCGAAAATCAACCATAAAAAAAATCAGTAAATAAATTTTGAGAGAAAATTTGCTATGCAAACAGAAAATATTGAAGATATTTACAATCTTACACCTGTACAAAAAGGTATCCTCTTCCATAGTTTATATGCGCCGGAATTTGGGCAGTATATTTTCCAAACCACATTTACCTTGCGTGGTTCACTTAACGTTGCTGCTTTTAAGCGTGCTTGGCAAAAAGTGGTAGAACGTCACACAATTCTGCGTACTGGTTTTTATTGGGAAGAAGCAGAACAACCATTACAAATTGTATACAAGCAGGTCAAAGTACCTTTAGAGTTATACGATTGGAGTGACATAAATCCAGGTGAACAGCAGAGAAAATTAAATTCTTTTCTCAAAAGTGATCGCCAACAAGGCTTTGACTTATCCCAAGCAAGCTTAATGCGCTTAACTCTTTTTCAGCTTGGCAAAGATGTACACGAATTTGTCTGGAGCAGACATTTTATCGTAGCTGATGGGTGGTCAATACCATTAATACTTGGTGAGGTTGTACAAATTTATGAAGCCCTTTCTCAAGGTACAGAAGTATTTCTAGAACCTAGCTTTCCTTTCCGCAAGTATCTCGACTGGTTTGAACAGCAAGATGTAAACAAAGCTGAAATGTTCTGGCGAAAACAATTGAAAGGAGTAAAAGCACCAACACCCTTAACCAACCTATTGGCAGATAATCTAAACCAACAAGAAAAATATGACGATGAGCAAATAACTCTGTCAGATGCAACTACATCTAAGCTTCATGCCTTTGCACGCCAGCACCAGCTAACCATAAACACTCTTATTCAAGGAGCTTGGACAATACTTCTATCTCGCTACAGTGGTTACGAGGAAGTAGTGTACGGGTGTACTGTTTCTGGTCGTCCAGTAGACTTAGTTGGGTCAGAGTCGATAGTAGGGATGTTAGTCAATACTTTACCTGTACGTGTGAAAGTAAATTCAGAAAAGTATTTATTATCTTGGCTTAAAGAGCTTCAATCCCAACTACTTGAAATGCGGCAGTATGAATATAGTTCTTTAGTAGATGTTCAAGGGTGGAGTGAAGTACCTCGAAATATATCCTTATTTGATAGCATTGTAGTGTTTGAAAATCTACCAGTACCTGAGAATTTACGAGAGAATCATAGCAGAATATTACAGGTTGTGGATTCAAATAATTTTTACAAAACGAACTATGCTTTAACTTTGGTCATAATTCCCGAATTTCCCTTGACCCTTGGAATCAATTACGATTTCAGTCGTATTGATACTGTAATAATTAATAATATATTGGAGCATCTAAACAGATTGCTTGAAGGTATGGTGGCTAATCATGAAGTATGCCTTAAGGACTTATTGCTGTTTACAGAGCAAAAACCCGATACTCAACTATTGATGTTAGAAAAAGAAATGTCACATAATTTTGATTTTGTTTAGAATCATTGAGTAGATATTGTAATGATTAGGAATATATCCAATATAAATAGTTAGTAGATTAATTAAAATATTTTGTAATTAAATCACAAAAATATCATGAATATATTTGAAAAGTGTGAATCAAATGTTAGAAGTTATTGTCGTAGTTTCCCTGCTATATTCCATCGCGCAAAAGGTTCTATTGTTTATGATGAATCAGGTAAAGAATACATAGATTTTTTTGCTGGAGCAGGTGCTTTAAATTACGGACATAATCATGACTATATAAAGCAAAAGATTATGTCCTATTTAAATGCTGATGGAATAGCCCACGGTTTAGATATGTATACCTCAGCTAAGGAGAAGTTTTTAGCTCAGTTTAATCAAGTAGTACTCAATCCAAAACAGTTAGATTATCGCATCCAGTTCTGTGGACCGACAGGAACAAATGCCGTTGAAGCTGCTTTAAAGTTAGCGAGGAAAGTAAAACAAAGAACAGGCATATTCTCCTTTATGGGAGCATATCATGGAATGACTTTAGGAAGCTTGTCAATCACTGGTAATACCGGAGTCCGAGCAGGAACAATTGGAACATTAAATAATGTCACATTTATGCCTTATCCCTATGGATTCATGGAAAGTTTTGACACTATAGAATATATAGAGTCTGTCTTAAATGATGTTAACTCTGGAATTGAAAAACCAGCAGCAATAATCTTTGAAACAGTGCAAGCTGAAGGTGGAGTTATTGTTGCTCCTATTGAATGGATGCAAAGACTAAGAAAATTGTGTGACGACAATGAGATTTTATTAATTTGCGACGATATTCAGGTCGGTTGTAATAGAACGGGGTCTTTCTTTTCTTTTGAAAGAGCTAACATTGTTCCTGATATGGTAACACTTTCTAAATCTATTAGTGGCTACGGGTTTCCAATGTCGTTATTATTGATTAAGCCAGAATTGGATATATGGGAACCTGGCGAGCATAACGGTACTTTCCGGGGTAATCAATTAGCCTTTATAGGAGCAACAGCAGCTTTAGAGTATAAAGGAAATATTAATCTTGAACAAGATGTTAAAGAAAAAGAGCTTTTATTGAAAAGTTATCTCGCTCAACAAATCGCACCTATTAGTGATAAGATAGAAATACGTGGGATTGGCATGATTTGGGGTATTGATGTTAAAAATGTTGGTGGTAAAAGTTTTGCCAAAACCATCACTTCATGTTGTTTTGAAAAAGGTTTAATAGTCGAAGTAGCAGGCAGAAATAGCACAGTAATTAAAATTTTGCCTCCTTTGGTAATTGATATGCCTACGCTACAAAAAGGTTGTTCAATTATTAAAGAAGCTTTTAATGAATGTATCTTCAATTAAATTGAATAATTAATATACATAGCTCTGTAAAGATTTTTGGAATCAGGAGAATAACATGAGTAAAAAATTAGACTCTAATAACTTATTATCACGAAAAATTTATTGGATAAATAAGTTATCAGGAGAATTGCCAGAAACCAATTTGATGCTCGACTATATAAGACCTTCAGTTGGTATTACTAAAAATAAGTCTCTTAACTTTGAACTATCATATGATTTATCTCAAGCAATCCTTAAACTAGCTAAAGGTTCTTATTTTTCAAGCTACTGGATACTATTGTCTACGTTGAATATATTACTGCAAAAATACACTAGAAATAATGATGTTATTGTTGGAATACCTGTATATTATAAAATTAATACAGATGATTTAAATAGTAAAATTATTCCGCTGCGTACTGAGGTAATTCCTCAACTTACATTCAAAGATTTTATTTTTCAAGTCAAAGATGAAATCATGGGTGCTTTCAACAATCAAAATTATAATGTAGATGAATTAATTCAGTTACTAGGAATACCAACTAGTCCAAATCGTTGCCCATTTTTTGATGTAGTAGTTTTATTAGAAAACATTCATAACCACAAAAATTTTAATCTTCTTAATAATGACATTACATTTTCTTTTTTAATTGACGGTGAAGTTATTAGCGGTAATATAAAGTATAGCGAACAGCTTTTTCAAGACGAAAATATCAAACTGATGAGTAGATATTATACTAACGCTATAGAAAGCATTATTAACAATGTTAGTACCAAAATATCTGATCTTATTTTATTGAAAGATACTGATAAACACCAGTTGTTACAAAGATTTAATTACAATGTTAAAGAGTATCCAATTGAGCAGACAATCAATCAATTATTTGAACAGCAAGTATCTAAGACTCCAAATAATATAGCTGTTATTCATGAAGGAACTCAGTTAAGCTATAAAGAAATTAATGAAAAAGCTAATCAATTAGCTAGATTATTGCAGAAATTAGGAGTCTGTAAAGGAGAGTTTGTAGGCATTTTTAAAGACCGCGATATATATTTTCTTATTGCTATCCTTGCCATATACAAGGCTGGTGGAGCGTATGTACCTATTGACAGTACTTATCCGAAGAATAGAGTTAAATATATGCTATCTAATAGCGAAATTAAATATTTATTAACAGATTTTTCGCTATTAAGCGGCGTACCAGAACTACTGGAGAATGGTTCGCAATTATTATCTATTATTTCTTTAGATAATGTAATCCCCGAAGATCCACTGCTTAATAATAATGCAGGGATAAATATATATAGTAGGCCTGATTTTTATAATCTTAACACGAGCAATTTAGAACAAATTAATAAAGCTGTTGACCCAGCTTATATGATTTATACTTCGGGGTCTACAGGATTACCGAAGGGGACAATTGTTAGGCATGATGGCGCAATCAATCATATTTATGCCCAATTTGATTGCTTGGAGTTAACAGAAGATTTTTGTTTTCTACAAAGCGCTCCTTCCTCAACAGATATTTCTGTATGGCAATTTTTAGCACCACTTTTAATTGGCGGAAAGTCAGTAATAGTAGATATAGAAACTGTTGCTATCCCCGAACAATTATTTGAAGCAATAAAAACAGAAAAAATAACAGTTGTTGAATTAGTACCAGCATTATTCACAAGTTTACTTGAATATACTTCCCACTTACCCAACAATGAAAGGTCATTACCAAATTTAAAATGGATGATGTTATCGGGTGAGTCTGTATCGCCTAAATTGATAAATAAGTGGCTTGAGATATATCCCCACATCAGAATTGCTAATGCTTATGGTCCTAGCGAGGCTGCTGATGATATCACTCAATTTATCGTTGACAAGCCTTTTAATGAAAAGCAACGAACAGTTCCAATTGGTAAACCATTAGCAAACTTAAATCTTTACATACTCGATGAGAAGATGAAATTATTGCCAATTGGCGCTCCTGGAGAAATTTATGTATCGGGAATTGGTGTAGGTGCTGGTTACTGGAAAAATGAACAAAAAACTAGAAATAGCTTTGTTCCGAATCCGTTTACAGATGCTAGGAAGAATTTACCAGAAAATCGCCAAGATTTAATTTATAAAACTGGAGATTTAGGAAGGTGGCTGAGTGATGGAAATATAGAATTTCTCGGACGTATTGACAATCAGGTGAAGATTCGAGGTTTCCGGGTTGAGCTTGGAGAGATTGAAGTATTTTTAGGTCAACACCCAAATGTACGTGAAGCTGTAGTTGTAGTTGATCGGGAGGAAGCGGATAATCCGCAATTAGTTGCCTATATAGTTCCGTCTACCGAAGCAGTTTCAAGTATTAGCGAACTGCGTAGCTTCTTGAAGGAAAAATTACCTGACCACATGATTCCTTCTTTTTTTGTAATGCTGGAAAATCTACCGCTAGCACCTAGCGGTAAAGTAGACCGTAAAGCTTTACCCAAACCAGATAATCTTCGTCCGGAACTTGATGCTGCTTACGTGTCACCGCGAAATGAGATAGAGCGCAAAGTTGCCGATATTTGGCAGAAAATACTTAATGTTGAAAAAGTAGGCATTCAAGATAACTTTTTTGACCTTGGTGGTCATTCCTTAAATGTGCTTCAGGTTTACAGTAAATTGCGGGAACTTTTCCCAAATAACTTAGCAATGACTGACCTGTTTAAATATCCTACAATCAGTTCTATATCCCGGTATTTAAATCAAGAAGAAGATAGTTTTGCCAATCAAAGCGATGAATTAAATCAAGAATTAGAAGTTGGTAAAGCCAGATTAAAACAACGGTTTTTACGAAATCAGCAACAGAATGTTTAACAAGTTTAACAAATAGTTAACAATCAATAATTAATATAACCGATGAAAAATTCGCCATATTTAAGTAACAAAACTGGATTAGAAATAGCTATTATTGGCATGAGTGGCTGTTTTCCGGGAGCTAAAAATATTGAGGAATTTTGGCATAATCTTAGAGACGGCATAGAATCAATACATAGATTTACCGATCAAGAATTAAAAGATTTAGGTGTAGATGCTGCTTTATTTAACGACCCAAATTATGTTAAAGCACAGGGTGCAGTCAAAGATATAGATCTGTTTGATGCTTCATTCTTTGATATTAGTCCCAGAGAAGCTGAAGTCATGGACCCTTCAATGCGTTTTTTCTTAGAACATTCCTGGAAAGCGCTTGAGGATGCAGGTTATAGCTCGGAAGTCTACAAAAAACCGATTGGAGTATACGCTGGTACAAGTTTCGGTAAATATTTACTTAACATTTATTCAAATTATGAGCTTATAGCGTCTGTCGGTGATAAGCAAATAGAAAAAGGAACTTCTCCAAGTTATGTAGCTACACTTGCTTCTTATAAATTAAACTTACAAGGACCGAGTTATGCAGTTCAAACCACCTGCTCTAGCTCATTGGTTGCCGTACATTTAGCTTGCCAAAGTTTGCTCAGTGGTGAGTGTAGTGTTGCTATAGCAGGAGGAGTCTCAATTTCAACAGCAGATGGTTATTTATATCAAGAAGGAGGAATTGAATCTGCCGATGGACATTGCCGTGCTTTTGATGCTAAAGCTGGGGGAACTGTAAGAGGAAGGGGTTTGGGTCTTGTAGTTCTCAAACGCTTAGAAGAAGCCATAGCAGATGGGGATTGTATCCACGCTGTTATCAAAGGTTCTGCCATCAATAACGATGGATCGGATAAAGTTAGCTACACCGCACCAAGCGTAAATGGTCAAGCTAAGGTTATTAGAGCAGCTCAGGTTATGGCTGAGGTAGAGCCCGATACCATTAGCTACATTGAAGCCCATGGAACTGGCACTACCCTGGGCGACCCAATTGAAATCTCTGCATTAACGCAAGCGTTCGGCACCAAAACTAAGGAAAAGGGATTTTGTCGGATTGGTTCTGTGAAAACCAATATTGGGCATTTAGATGGCGCTGCTGGAGTAGCAAGTTTGATTAAAACAGTATTAGCCCTAAAACACGAACAAATTCCCCCTAGTTTGAACTTTGAAGAACCATCGCCCCAGATAGATTTTGCCAATAGTCCCTTTTACGTCAATAATAAATTGTCTGAGTGGAAAACTAATGGTACTCCTCGTCGTGCGGGTATTAGTTCCTTTGGCTTTGGCGGGACAAATGCTCATGTGATTTTGGAAGAGGCTCCGTTAGTTAAACCTTCTAGTTCTTCTCGACCTTGGCAATTGTTATTACTTTCTGCTAAAACCAGTACAGCACTGGAAATGAAGACAGAAAATCTGGCTAATTACCTCCAGGAACATTCAGATTTAAATCTTGCTGATGTTGCTCATACTTTACAAGTAGGTCGCTGGAATTTAAACCATCGGCGAATGGTAGTTTGCCAAGACCAAGAAGATGCAATAAAGGCATTGCAAGACCCTCAAAGAACTTTTACTCATTACCAAGAACCTTGTAATCGCTCGATTGTATTTATGTTTTCCGGACAAGGTTCGCAGTATGTAAATATGGGTCGGGAATTATACCAGAACGAAACCGTATTTAGAGAGCAGATTGATTACTGCTGCGAATTGCTCAAACCTCAATTGGAAGTAGACCTACGTACAATTCTCTATCCCAGTGAAGAAAAAGCTCAAGAAGCAACACAAAAGTTACAGCAGACAGCAATTACTCAACCAGCGCTGTTTGCGATCGAGTATGCTTTAGCAAAGTTGTGGATGGCATGGGGTGTGTGCCCACAGATGATGATTGGTCATAGTATAGGAGAATATGTAGCTGCGACTTTGGCTGGAGTTTTTTCTTTGGAAGATGCTTTAATGATAGTGGCAATGCGAGGAAAACTCATGCAGCAGTTGCCTAGTGGTGCTATGCTATCAATTCAGCTTCCAGAAAAGGAGGTAGAGCAACTACTAGAAAAAGACATCTCTCTAGCTGCTTCTAATGCTCCGACCAACTGCGTAGTCTCCGGTTCCTCAGAAGCAATAGATAATTTGCAACAGGAACTGCAACAAATAGGTGTAAGTTGTAGGCGTTTACATACTTCTCATGCCTTTCATTCTCAAATGATGGAACCCATCATTGATACCTTTGTCCAATTTTTACAAAAGGTCAAACTAAATCCACCAAAAATTCCTTTCGTATCAAATGTCATGGGTACTTGGATTACAGCAGCCCAAGCAACAGACCCTAATTATTGGGCAAAGCATCTGAGACAGCCTATACGTTTTTGCAAAGGAATTTCTGAGTTAGCTAAAACACCCGAAACATTATTTTTAGAAGTTGGTCCTGGACGGACATTAAGCACTTTTGTTAAACAGCATCAAAAAGAAGAATCTTTAGTGCTGACCTCGATACGCCATCCTCGGGAACAACAGTCTGATGTCGCATTTTTACTTAGTAATTTAGGTAAGCTGTGGCTAGTTGGGGTAGATGTAAAATGGTCTGGTTTTTACGCATCGGAGCATCGTCATCGCATTCCTTTACCGACTTATCCTTTTGAACAACAACCTTACTGGATTAAGGTTAACAAAAATGCTAATCTGGCTATGTTAGGACAGCAATCGAAAAGTAAAAAGCCAGATATAGCTGATTGGTTTTACATTCCTCGCTGGAAAGAATCTACACCCCCTGAGCTTTTCCAAAAGGAAAAACTGTTAGAACAAAAGTCATGTTGGTTAGTGTTTGTCGATACCTACGGAGTTGGAATAGAAATTGCCGAGCGACTCGAACAACAGGGTCAAGATGTGATTACGGTTAAAGTTGCAGATAAATTTACAAAACTTAGTGACACTCAGTATACAATTAATCCTCAACAAAGGGATGACTATGATGCCTTAATTCAAGCATTACGAGAGCAGGGTTGTAAGCCACAAGAGATAGTTCACTTTTGGAGCATCATACCTGACGGTATTTTAACTCACCAGGAGCTAGATGGTCATATACAGTTAAAGCATCAGTTTTTTGAAAATTGTCAAAATCTCGGTTTTTATAGTTTGCTATTTTTGGCACAGGCTTTGGAACACCAAAATATTATTGAGCCAATGAAGTTGGTGGTTATTACCAACAATTTACATGATGTAACTGGCTCTGAGAATTTATGTCCTGAGAAAGCGACAATATTAGCACCATGCAATGTAATTCCACAAGAGTATCTCAACATAACTTGTAGTTGTATCGACATTGTTTTTACTGAATCCGGAAATAAGCAATCGCAAAGATTGGTGGAGTATTTGCTGACAGAATTAGCAGCACCAGTCACCTACAGATTAGTTGCTTATCGTGGAAATCATCGCTGGATAAAAACTTACGAAGCTTTACATATAGATGAAAATATTACCAGTAAAACTAAATTAAGGAAAGGCGGCGTTTATTTAATCACTGGTGGGCTTGGTAACATTGGTTTCGCAATGTCAGAATATCTTGCAAAGACAATGCAGGCTAAGTTAATTTTGATCGGGCGAAAGGATATCCCTCAAAGACATCAATGGTCTGAATACTTGCTAACTCACGATGAATCAAATGAAGTTAGTCAAAAACTTCGGAAAATAATCATGCTTGAGGAATTAGGTGCAGAAGTTCAGGTTATCAGTGCTGATGTTGCCAATGAACAACAAATGCAAAAAGCTATAGCCTTATCTAAGGAGCGCTTTGGTGAAATTAATGGTGTAATCCACGCAGCAGGAATTAATGATGATGCGTATTACATTATCTCAGAAACTTCTATAACTCAAAGTAAATCACAATTTCATCCCAAAGTATATGGACTATTTGTTCTAGAAAAAGTTTTGCGAGGTCAAAAGTTAGATTTTTGCTTGTTAACCTCTTCCTCATCATCTGTTTTGGGAGGCATGGGGTTAATTTCCTATTCGGCGGCAAACATTTTTATGGATGCCTATGCCCACAAACATAACCAGATGAACTCATTTCCTTATATTTGTACTAACTGGGATACCTGGCAGTCTCAAGACAGCGAAAAGCAAGATATTACTTTTGGATTAGCGTTAGAAAAAATACGTATGACACCGCAGGAAGGAATAGAAGTCTTGAGGCGTTTATTATCTATAAATACAACTGTTCAAATGATTATTTCTGCGGGAGAGTTACAACCAAGGATTGACAAATGGATTAAACGAGAATTTTTAAGAAATAAAAAAGCAACCAACGAAGAAAATTTATTCTCGAATTATCACAGACCAAATTTACAAACAGCATACGCTCCTCCCAGAAATGAAATTGAACAAAAAATTGCAAGAATATGGCAAAAGAATCTTGGTGTAGGAGAGGTAGGAATTAATGATAACTTTTTTGAATTGGGAGGAAATTCATTGTTAGGAATTCAGATAATTTCCCAATTGCGCGAAACTTTCCAAATTAATTTGTCTATGCGTAACCTATTTGATAAACCTACTATAGCCGGTATGTCGAATTATATTGAAAATATTCGTGATACAACCAAAAAGCTGCTAGATTTTTCCAGCCTTAGTTCCTCTAAAAGAGAAGAGATTGAATTATGAAGAAATTTATCTATATAATTTTTGGACTTTATATTTAAAAAGCTATTGACAAGGTCTTCCTTTGCTGATGGTTTAAAGGAGAAAATAATAATGATGAAAAGTATTGAAGAATTTTTATTAGACATCTCAAGTTTAGATATAAAGCTTAAAATTGATGGCAATCGCTTATACTGTAACGCTCCTGAAGGACAACTTACACCTGAGTTGAGCGTTCAATTACGAGAACGTAAAACAGAAATACTTGAGTTTTTACGTAATAATACTAGTTTTGTTTCTAGTTCGACTCACAGCCCTATAGTTTTTGTTCCCAGAGATACCAACTTACCCCTCTCCTTCGCCCAACAGAGACTGTGGTTTATAAATCAATTAGAGCCAAATAGTACCGCTTACAACTTTCCTATTTCCCTGGGTCTTACTGGTGCTTTAAATGTGGCTGCATTGGAGCAAAGTCTTAACAAAATTGTGCAGCGTCACGAAACCTTGCGAACCACTTTTAAAAGTGTAAATGGACAACCTACTCAGGTTATTAATCCAACCTTTACTTTAAAGTTATCTATTGTGGACTTGCAAGAGTACCCCACACAACAGCAAGAAGCAGAAGTTTTGCGGTTAGCTATTCAAGAAACCCAATTGCTTTTTAATTTAGCGCAGGGACCCTTACTCAGAGCAACTCTATTGCATTTATCCGAACAACAATACGTGTTGTTATTTACCATGCATCATATTGTTTCTGATGGCTGGTCAATAGGGTTACTTATTAAAGAGGTAACAGCACATTACAAAGCTTTTTGTAAAGGAAAGCCTTCTCCACTTTCGGAGTTGCCAATACAGTGTGCGGACTTCGCTGTTTGGCAACGGCAGTGGCTGCAAGGCGAGGTACTAGAATCTCAAATTTCTTATTGGCGAAAACAGTTAGAGGACGCACCCAGAGTACTAGATTTACCTACAGACTTCCCAAGACCAGCGATTCGGACATTCCAAGGTGCAACCTATTCATTTGAGCTATCTCAAAAATTATCTGTAACGCTAAATACATTAAGCCAGCAGCAAAAAAGTACTTTATTCATGACTTTGCTGGCATCTTTCCAAGTCTTGCTATGGCGTTATACGGGTAGCGAAGATATCGTGGTTGGTTCGCCCATTGCTAACCGTAACCGGGATCAGATAAAAGAGCTAATTGGTTTTTTTCTGAATACTTTGGTGCTGCGAACTAATTTAGCAGAAAATCCTAGCTTTGAAGAATTACTAAATCGTGTGCGAGAAATGACATTAGGAGCATACGCACATGAGGATTTGCCCTTTGAATTCTTGTTAGATGAACTACAACCTCAACGAAGTTTAAGTCATACAGTACTATTTCAAGTAGGCTTTGTACTTCAAAATGCACCTATTTCGGCTTTTGAATTACCTAATTTAACTTTAAATTCCTTATCAATTCCAAATGTTAATGCTGATTTTGACTTAAACTTAGACGTTACAGAAAGAAAAAATAATATATGTTGTAACTTACATTACAATGCTAATTTATTCGAGGCAGCTACTATCAAGCGAATGGCTGGACACTTCCAGAACTTGCTTAAAGAGATTACTGCAAATCCGAAGCGAAGACTTTCAGAATTATCATTACTAACAGAATCTGAGCAGCATCAATTGCTGCGGGAGTGGAATAATACAAAAGCTGAATATCCCCAACAGCAATGTATCCATGAATCATTTGAAGCCCAGGTAGAGAAAACGCCAAATGCAGTGGCAGTGGTATTTGAAAATCAGGAACTGACCTACCAGCAGTTAAACCAATGGGCAAATCAACTAGCGCACTATTTACAGTCCCTCGAAGTTGGTTCGGGAGTGCTGGTGGGAATCTGTTTTGAGCCATCTTTGGAGCAGGTAGTTAGCTTGCTGGCTGTTCTCAAAGCCAATGGCGTATATGTACCGTTAGATCCGAACTATCCGCAAGAACGATTGTCGTTCATGCTAGAAAATTCTAATGTGCATATCCTATTAACCAAAGAGTCTCTGACCGAAAAGATTTCTTCTCAAAACGCCCATATCGTTTGTCTAGATAGGGATAGGGATGCCATTGGTAGGGAAAGCGTTGAAAATTTAAATTGTCAAACAACACTCGACTCGCTGGCATACGCAATCTATACGTCCGGTTCCACCGGAAAACCCAAAGCAGTTCTCGGTAAGGTTCGTGGCATTGTCAATCGCTTGCATTGGATGTGGGAAACCATACCATTTGCAGCTTCGGAAGTTTGTATTCAGAAAACTTCCATCAATTTTGTCGATCATGTTGCGGAAATATTTTCTGCTCTTCTCAAAGGAATTCCGCTGGTAGTGGTTCCAGAGAATATACGGGGCGATATTCCCAGGTTAATGAGCCTATTGAGCGACAAAAAGATAACTAGAATTGTTGTTGTTCCATCCCTGCTCAAAGCGATGCTGGACAATGCGCCCGAACAACTGACAAAACTTCAATATCTCAAATATGTCTTTTGCAGCGGTGAAGCCCTGCCACTAGCGTTAGCTGACTCATTTCATCAGAAACTCAGTTCTGCCAGATTGTTCAATCTCTACGGCTCTTCAGAAGTAGCCGCTGATGTTACATACTTTGAAGTTAATTTTTGGGAAACACGTCAAAGAATACTGCAATATTTCAAGCCGGAAGTTGTTCGCGAACAAACTAAAAACCAGGTTCTTAAGGTTCACCAGAAATCTTTTACGAAACCTGGGGTTAGTCCAGAAATGCTAGCTACAAAATTTCAACGGAGCGAGTTGCCCTTATATCCTATAACAGTTGATAATTATTACGATCAATTTTCCCAGGAAGTGCTTCCATATACAATCGATACGGGGTCTCCTACATACATTGGGCATATGACATCCGCTTTGCCTGATTTTATGCACGATATGAGCAAGATGATCTCGCGATTGAACCAAAATCTGGTTAAAATCGAGACATCAAAGTCTTTGATATTTTTGGAAAGAGAGGCGATCGCCATGTTGCATCGTCTTGTTTATGGATTTAATGGTGAATTTTACGAAGAAAATATTCAGCAGAAAAATCGAAATCTAGGTATTATAACAACTGGCGGTACAACGGCAAACATCAGTGCCTTGTTGTGTGCGCGAAATTCGGGATTGTTAAGTAAAGAAAATTCTGGAGAGTTATCAAAAGAAAGCCTTTACAAGGTTCTAAGTAAGAAGGGATATGACGATATTGTTATCATTGGCTCTCGGCTAATGCATTACTCTCTCAATAAAGCAGCTTCGATGTTAGGTTTGGGGACAGACAACATTATTTTTATTGACAGTAATAATGACGGGAAGTTAGATATCAATCTGCTCAAAGAAAAAATCCGCGAATGCAGGAGAAATAAGTTATACATCCTGGCACTTGTGGGTATCGCTGGAACAACAGAAACTGGTGAAATCGATCCTTTATTTGAAATGGGCGATATCGCGCAGGAATTCGGCATTCATTTTCATGTAGATGCAGCTTGGGGTGGTGCGACGATATTTTCCGACAAGCACAAAGGAAAATTGAAGGGAATCAACAAAGCTGATTCTATAACTATTTGTGGGCATAAACAGTTATACCTACCCCAGGGTATTAGTGTTTGTTTGTTTAAAGATCCGCAGATGTTAAACTTTGCTCAAACCACAGCGCGTTACCAGGCTCAGAGAGATACATTCGATGTGGGAAGATTCACCATTGAGGGTTCACGTTCGGCAATTTCCCTATGCTTACATGGGGCACTTCATATTATCGGTAAAAAGGGATACGAGATTCTGATTAACAATGGCATAGAGAAAGCCCAATATTTTTCCAAAATTATTAAGCAATTGGAACCATTTGAACTGATAATGGAACCAGCTTTGAATATCGTTAATTACCGATATGTTCCTGAAGATTTAAGAGCAAAAGCAATACAAAAATCTTTGAGTGAATATGACATTCAAAGAATTAATCAACTTAATACACAGATACAATTAGAACAGTTTGAACAAGGACTGACTTTTGCATCCAAGACCACTCTGGTGGACAGTTCTTATGATAAAGAAATCATTGTATTTCGGGCTGTTTTATCCAATCCTAATACGACTGCTCGTGATTTACAGAGTGTTCTTGAGGATCAACTAAGAATTGCAAATCAAATTGAAGCAAGAAGTAAAGAAAAAGGTGATAATTATGCTGCTGTAGAGTATTTTGAAGCGATACCTTTGCAGTTAACAGACGATTTAAAAACAGATATGGGAGAAGCCCTAGAAGAATATTTGCAAAAAAATACGATTCCGATTGGAAAACCGATTTCAAACACGCAAATTTACATCCTGGACAAATATGGCAGTCTTCTCCCACAAGGTGTTACGGGTGAGCTATATGTAGGAGGAGATGGACTGGCACAAGGGTATTTGAATATGCCCGAGTTAACCCAGGAAAAATTTATCCCTAACCCATTTATAAAGCACAATGATAAAACTAAAACGGCAGCAGAAGCAAGATTATATCGGACTGGCGACCTAGCCCGCTGGCTGCCAGATGGCAATATCGAATTTGTAGGGCGTATTGATCGCCAAGTTAAAATTCGCGGTTTTCGCATCGAACTGGGAGAAATTGAAGCAGTTGTTAGCCAACACCCAACAGTGCAAGAAGCTGTAGTACTAGTCAGGGAAGATAAGGTAGATTTTCAACAAATAGTAGCTTATATAGTTGCTCAAAAAGAGCAAACACTGACAATTACCGAACTACGGGAATTTTTAGAATCAAAGTTACCAAACTACATGATTCCAAATGCTTTGCTGACCTTAGAGGCACTACCATTAACACCTAATGGCAAAGTTGACCGTAAAGCATTACCTGTACCCGACCAAGTACGCCCAGAACTGGAAGCGGTTTATCTACCACCTCAAACTGAGGTAGAAAAAACTATTGCTGATATTTGGCAAGAAGTTCTTCGTATTGAAGAAGTTGGTATTTATGATAATTTCTTTGAATTAGGCGGTCATTCATTGCTTTTAGTTCAAGTTCATAGCAAGTTGCAAAAAATATTTCAGCAACTTTCATTAGTTGATATTTTTCAATATCCAACCATCAACTATTTAGCCAAATATCTAACTAAATTACAAGATAAGCAACAATTTGTTCGAGAAAATTCTGGTCAAAATAAAAGTCGCACAGCTTCAATAAATCGTCGGAAACAAGCTCTACAGAATTATCGAGATTCAAAACAATAATAGAGTAAATCTTATCGAATAAAGGCAGGAGGCAGAGAAAAATACCTAAATTATTTAGGCAATTAACTAAAGCTTTTATATACAAATAAATTCGGAAGATTGTATCCTTTTTTTTCGGAAACCGCCACTTAACTTTAGATGACAACGCTATTCGGTCATTTAATGAAACACACTGAACCTGGTTAATAAAATCTGAAGTAAAGTTTACAAGAAAGCACTCTCTAATTAAAAAAAATACGTAAGAGATTCACTCTCAATTTATTAATATTAATAAATAATTTAGCGAAAACAAAAGGTTTAAAATTATGGATACGGAAAACAATTTAATTAATAACTTTAATGATAAAGATGAAATTGCTATCATCGGTATGTCTGGTCGTTTTCCTGATGCCAATAACGTCGATATTTTTTGGAAAAACCTACAAAATGGCAAAGAATCAATTTATTTTTTTACTGATGAAGAATTAGCATCTACGGCAGTAGACCCAGCACTACTGAATGACCCTAAATATGTAAAAGCAGGTACTATATTAGCAGATACAGAACTATTTGATGCTTCATTTTTTGGCTTTACCCCCAGAGAGGCAGAAATTACAGATCCACAACACCGTTTTTTCATGGAATGTGTTTGGGAAGCTTTAGAAAATGCTGGTTATGATTCGCAAACTTACACTGGTCAAATAGGTCTTTTTGCTGGAACATCTGTTAGTAGTTACTTATTGTCAAATTTATATCCCAATCATGATTTTATAAAATCAGCCGATACATTCCAAATTTTTATTGGCAATGATAAAGACCACTTACCTACACAAATTTCTTATAAATTAAATCTTAAAGGACCAAGTATAAATGTTCAGACCACCTGTTCTACATCATTAGTTGCAGTTCACTTAGCCTGCCAAAGTTTGTTAAATGGCGAAAGCGATATTACACTTGCAGGTGGTGTTTCGATACAAGTTCCCCAAAAAACTGGTTATTTGTATACTGAAGGAGGAATTAATTCTCCTGACGGACACTGCCGAGCCTTTGATGCTCAAGCTCAAGGAACTATTTTTGGTAGCGGTTTGGGTGTTGTAGTCTTGAAGCGATTAGAGGACGCTGTTGCTGATGGTGACTGTATTCATGCGGTAATCAAAGCTTCAGCTATCAATAATGATGGTTCTTTGAAGGTTGGATATACGGCTCCCAGTGTTGATGGTCAAAGAGAGGTGATTTTAGAAGCGCTGGCTTTAGCTGGAGTTGAACCAGAAACCATCAATTATATTGAAGCACATGGAACAGCAACCCCTTTAGGAGACCCGATTGAAATCACAGCTCTTACACAAGCGTTCCGTACCAGTACAGATAAAAAAGAATTTTGCGCGATCGCATCAGTCAAAACCAATATCGGACATCTGAATACAGCAGCGGGTGTAACAGGATTGATAAAAACAGTCCTTGCACTCAAACATAAACAAATACCTCCGAGTTTGCACTTTCAAGAACCAAATCCCCAGATAGATTTCGCCAATAGTCCCTTCTACGTTAATAATCAGTTATCAGAGTGGAAAACTAACGGTACAACGCGCAGAGCAGGTGTAAGTTCTTTTGGCATTGGTGGGACTAATGCCCATGTAATCTTAGAAGAAGCTCCAATAATTGAAGCTTCGAGTCCTTCTCGTCCTTACCAATTATTACTTTTATCAGCCAAAACCAGCACAGCTTTAGACACTACAACAGTACAACTACGCAATTATTTAGAGCAAAACCCTGATATTACCCTACCTGATGTAGCTTATACCTTACAAGTTGGTCGCCGAGATTTTGACTATCGCCGCGTAGTAATTTGCCAAGACCTAGATGATGCGGTTAAATCACTACACAGCCAAGACCCACAACATATTTTGAGTCACCACCGCAAGCCAGGTCACACTCAAATTATTTTCATGTTTTCGGGACAAGGTTCGCAATATGCAAACATGGGTCGGGAACTGTATGAAGTAGAACCGACGTTTAAAGAACACGTAGATACTTGCGCTAAGATTTTGCAACCTCACCTCGGTCTTGATATTCGTTCCCTACTTTACCCCAAGCAAGAAGAGATAGAAACTGCTTCAAAGCAATTACAACAAACATCTCTTACGCAACCTGCGTTATTTGTTACAGAGTACGCCCTGGCTCAGTTATTCTTATCTTGGGGAGTCCGTCCAGAAGCGATGATTGGTCATAGTATCGGGGAATATGTTGCCGCAACAATTGCAGGTGTATTTTCTTTAGAAGATGCTCTAAAAGTTGTGGCAACAAGAGGACAGTTGATGCAACAAGTGCCCACAGGAAGTATGCTGGCAATTAAGCTTCCAGAAAAAGATGTGCAACTGCTGCTAGATGGAAATGAGTTGCATCAACAATCCTTACAAATTGCAGTAATTAACAGCCCATCCTCTTGTGTAGTTTCAGGAACCAATGAAGCAGTTGCAGCTTTAGAAAAGCAATTATCCTCTCAAGAAATTGAATGTCGGCGGTTACATACATCTCATGCTTTCCATTCCCAGATGATGGAACCCATTTTAAAAGCATTTAGTGAGGTTTTCAAGACAGTCAAACTGAATTCGCCTTCTATACGCTTTATTTCCAATGTAACTGGTGACTGGATTACCGAGCAACAAGCCACAAATCCAGATTACTGGTGCCAACATTTACGAAAAACTGTAAGATTCTCGGATGGGATATCGCAATTAATACAGCAATTTGAAGGTGTTTTTCTAGAGGTGGGACCGGGAAGAACTTTAAGCACATTAACGACACAGCATTTAGATAGAAATACTAAGCAACAGGTATTAACTTCATTACGCCATGTAAAAGAGCAACAATCAGATGTTAGCTTTTTATTACAAACATTAGGTCGGTTGTGGCTTGGAGGTGTAGAAATAGATTGGTCGGAGTTTTATACTCAAGAGCATCGTCATCGTTTGCCTTTACCAACTTACCCCTTTGAACGACAAAGGTACTGGATTGATGCCAAATCTCCTTCCCATTATATAAATCAAAAACTAACCACCTTAGATAATAAACAAGATATTGCTGACTGGTTTTATGTGCCTTCATGGAAACGTTCTTTACTGCCTAATTCATCCTCTACTCAAATAGAATCTAAACAAGAAAACTGGCTGTTTTTTGTTGATGATTTGGGAATCGGCGAGCAATTAATTGATGTATTAAAAAAACAATATCAAAATATCATTACTGTAAAAAAAGGAGAACAGTTTAGCAAATTAACTGAGAGTACATATACAATTAATCCATTTATCAGTCAAGACTACGATACCTTGCTTAAAGAATTAGTATCGTTAGGTCAAAAACCACAAAAAATTGCTTATCTATGGAGCGTAAGTCATCACGATCAAAATAAATTAGAAAATTATTTAGAATTTAATAGTCTGTTATTCTTAGCGCAAAGCCTTAGTAAGCTAAAAATTAACGATAGCTTACAACTTTGGGTTATATCAAATAACATCCAAGAGGTTAATGGTAATGAAAAACTAGACCCAGAAAAAGCAGCAATATTAGGCTTGTGTAAAGTCATAGAGCAAGAGTATCCCAATATTAATTGTCGGTGTATTGATATCGCTTTAACTAACCATAGAGAAGTAGAAAAAGCACAAAAAGATGATGAAAGTAATATTGTTGAGAAACTTTTAGATGAGTTAACTTCTGTATCCTCAGATAATGTAGTTGCTTATCGCGATCGCCATCGTTGGGTACAAACATTTGAACCAGTTCGTTTGAAATCAGTCGTTGAAGACAAAATACCTTTAAGAAAACAAGGTGTTTACCTGTTTCCTGGTGGGTTAGAAAGTATTGAAGTTGTGCTTGCAGAATATTTAGCAAAAACTATAAGAGCAAAACTCATATTTATTGAGGATTTTATATTTCCAGAAAAAGATGATTTCTCAGAATGGCTTGAAACACATACTCAAGATGATGAAGTGAGTTGCAAAATCCAACAACTACTAGCATTAGAGAATAATGGTGCAGAAGTTTTAGTATTGCGTGCAGATACAACTAATTATGAGCAAATATATCAAATCCTTGCAACTGAAAATATCGGACAAATTAACGGGGTAATTTGTTCAACTGGAATTAAACGGGAACATACATTTGCTTCCATTCCAGAAATTACAAAAATAGAATTAGAAAATAACTTAAAATTACAACATCGTAAAATTTCAGTATTAGAACAGGTATTACAGAATATAAATTTAGACTTTTGTATAGTTTTTTCTTCTTTATCTTCTATTTTAGGAGGATTTGGATTAAGTTTATATTCAGCAAGCAATCAATTTATAGATACTTTTATTAACCGACATAACCGGAATAATTGTTTACCGTGGTATATTATAAATTGGGATAAATTACAACTGAATGCGAACCAGGAACAAACAATATTCAACCAAGTAACTGGGTCAGAATTAGCGATTACCCCAACAGAAACTATAGAAGTATTTAAACGAGTATTTTCTTTCAAGTCAGGTACTCAGATTATTATTTCAACAGTAGATATAAATGCTAGGAAAAATCATACATTTAAACTAGACAACAATAAAAATTCACAATCTAATAATAATCAATTAGATTCATTCTCAGGTTACTCTAGACCTAACCTTAGTAATTCCTATGTTGCTCCGACAAATGATTTGGAAAAACAAATTACGGAAATATGGCAAGAAGTACTTGGAATTGCAGAAATTGGTATTTACGACAACTTCTATGAGTTAGGAGGAGATTCCCTTAGTGCAACTCAATTAGTTTCTCGATTGCGAACAAAATTTCCTGTGGACTTACCACTGCGCGAACTTTTATCCGAGGCAATGATACCAGCCAAACAAGCAGAAATGCTTGAGCAAATTCTGTTATCAAAGATAGAGGAATTATCTGAAGAAGAAGTAGCGGTTCTATTAACTAATTAATAATTCATAAATAATTATTTGCTATGAATAAAAAATCTTCTAATTTATCACCAGCTAAAAAAGCCCTTTTAGAAAAATGGAAGGGAGGAAAGCTTCAATCCGATCTTATTCTCAAGCGTCAAGACACTCAAAATATTCCCTTATCTTTTTCTCAACAAAGATTGTGGTTTATTGACCAGCTTTATCACGGGAGTTCTTTCTATAATATTCCTATCGCTTTTCATATACAAGGACATCTTAATATTGCAGCACTAGAGCAAAGCTTGAATGAAATTATCAAGCGTCATGAAGTTTTACGGACAAATTTTAAACTTGTAAATGGAGAACCAGTACAAGAAATTGCTCCCGAATTTATTTGGGATTTATCTATTATTAACCAGGAACATTTGTCTGGTGAAAATTGGGAATCGGAGGTTAAACAATTTGCAGCATCCTCAGCGAAAGAACCCTTTAATTTAGCTAAAGGACTGCTAATTAGAGCTACTTTACTACGATTGAGTCAAGAAGAACACGTTTTGCTCGTAACCATGCACCACATTATCACGGATGGGTGGTCTTGGGGTGTGTTTCTACGCGAACTGTCAACGCTGTATGCTGCTTTCTCGACAAATCAACCTTCCCCCTTACCCGAACTCCCAATTCAGTATGCAGATTTTTCAATTTGGCAGCACGATCGCATCCAAGATGAATTTCTCGCAACCCAATTAAATTATTGGAAGCAACAACTCAAGGGTGAGTTACCCGTACTCCAATTACCTACAGACCGTCCGCGACCTAATTCTACTACTTTCAGTGGTGCCAAGCAATACTTTAAATTCTCAGTATCCCTGACTAATGCACTCAGACAATTAAGCCAGCGAGGAGATAGCACTCTTTTTATGAGTTTGCTGGCAGCATTTAACATCTTACTATACCGCTACACAAACCAAGAAGACATCTTGATTGGTTCTCCAATTGCCAACCGCAACCGTGCAGAATTAGAAGGAATGTTGGGTTTATTTGTTAATACTTTGGTGTTACGTAATAACCTCAATGGAAATCCCAGTTTTTGCGAACTTTTACATCGAGTACGTGAAGTGACTCTCGATGCTTATGCACATCAGGATTTGCCTTTTGAAATGCTTGTAGAAGAATTGCAACCCGAACGGGACTTAAGCCGAAATCCACTTTATGAAGTTATGTTTGTATTGCAAAATACTCCAAACTCTGTCCATGAAGTATCTGGATTAACCTTGCGTACTTTGGAGTTTGATAGCGGTACATCTCAATTAGATATTTTTCTATCAATGTCTGAATCCGAAGCAGGATTAACTGGGTGTTTAGAATACAATACGGATATTTTTGATTCAACAACAATTACCCAATTTATCAATAATTTCCAAACTTTATTAGAAAATATAGTTGTAAATCCACAACAGCGTCTGAGTGAATTATCATTATTAACTGCTTCCGAGCAAGAACAACTATTATTTAAGTTGAATCAAACTAGTGCAGATTATCCTCAAGATGCAACTTTACATCAATTATTCGAGCAACAAGTCGAGCAAACTCCTGATTCTTTAGCATTAATTAACGAATCTGAGCAACTAACTTATCGTCAGCTTAACCATAAAGTTAATCAACTTGTACATTACTTACAAAAACAGGGAGTAACAACAGAAACGCTGGTTGCTCTATGTTTGGAACGCTCTATAGATATGGTAGTGGGAATTTTAGCTATTCTCAAAGCTGGTGGTGCATACATTCCCCTCGATCCAAGTTATCCAGTGGAGCGTTTAAATTTCATGCTCGCTGATTCCCAAGCATCACTGTTAATTACCAAGCAAGAGATATTAGAAAAACTATCTTTATCTTCAGCTAAAACCATTTGCTTAGATATTCATAAAGAGAAGATTGCTCAAGAAAGTTTAGAAAACCCCATTAATAGCTTAGAAGCTGATAATCTTGCCTATATTATCTACACTTCTGGTTCAACTGGAACACCTAAAGGAGTTCAGGGGACTCATTGCGGTACAGTAAACGGCTTACACTGGTTATGGAAAACCTATTCTTTTATTCCAGGAGAAGTTTGTTGTCAGAAAACAGCTATTAGCTTTGTAGATTCGGTTTGGGAAATTTTCGCTCCTTTACTTCAAGGAATTCCTACAGTAATCATCAGCAATGCAACTGTACTAGACTCGCAATTATTTATAGAAACTCTTGCGGATCACAAAGTTACTCGTATTGTACTTGTACCCTCACTACTGCGTTTACTTTTAGATAATTATAGTCATCTAGTTAAGAAATTGTCGCAGCTAAAACTTTGGATAACTAGCGGAGAAGCAATTTCTGTAAAATTAGTTCAAACTTTCCAAGAATTGATACCAGAAGCAAAACTTATTAACCTTTACGGTTCATCGGAAGTTTCCGCTAACGCTACTTACTATGACACCAGTTTATTACAAAATCAAGCACACAGTGTTCCAATTGGTTGTCCGATTGATAATACTCAAATTTATGTGTTAAATCAAGATTTACAACCAACACCTGTAGGGGTAGTTGGTGAACTTTATGTTGGTGGTGATGGTTTAGCAAAAGGCTATTTACATCGTCAGGAATTAACTCAAGAAAGATTTATTGATAACCCCTTTATTCCAGTAAATAAAATTTACAAAACAGGCGATTTAGTCCGATATCTTAAAGATGGAAATATTGAGTATTTAGGTCGCCATGACGAACAAGTAAAAATCAGAGGGTTTCGAGTAGAATTAGGTGAGATAGCAACAGTAATTACACAACATCAAGATGTGCAAGAATCGGTTGTAATTGCCAGAGATGATGCTCAATTAAACACTAGTTTGATTGCCTATATTGTTACAGAGAAGCAAGATATAGCTGCACAACTTTTGCCCTATTTGCAACATAAACTACCTAGTTATATGGTACCATCTGCTTTTGTTGTATTAGATGCACTTCCACTGACACCTAATGGCAAAGTAGACAAACGTGCGCTACCTAATAATGAAATTGTTCGACAAAATACGAATAAATCATTTGTTCCTCCCCGAAACTTTACGGAATTAGCATTAGTAAAAATTTGGGGTAATCTTCTGAATACTAGCCCTATAGGGGTGACAGATAACTTTTTTGAATTAGGAGGTCACTCATTTTTAGCTGTCCGCTTAATGGCTCAAATTCAAGACAGATTTGGGCATAATCTTCCCCTATCGACTCTTTTTGAAAATCCCACAATTGAAAAACTAGCAACCATCGTCAGTCAGCCATCTCGTCAAAAATCTGGTTCTCCTCTAGTAGCAATTAACTCTTCTGGCTCCAAAATACCTTTCTTCTGTATACATGGTGCTGGTGGAGGTATTAGTCACTACTTTAATTTATCCAGAAGACTTGGTGAAGATTATCCATTTTATGCTTTGGAAGATAATGTAGAACAAGACAAACCAGAAATTATTTCAGTAGAAGAGACAGCAACTCGCTACCTGCAAGAAATTCGTAAAGTACAACCAAATGGTCCATTACTTTTAGGTGGTCATTGTTACGGTGGTGTACTTGCCTTTGAAATGGCGCAGCAACTACAAAAGCAGGGTCAAACAGTAGGTTTAGTAGTTGTCATTGATGCCATATTACCAGAAACAAACATTGAACCTACAAATGATGACGATACAAAATTTTTGCTCCGCATAGCTGAATCAATAAAAACCGATAATAATATAGACTTTTCAGTACCTTTTGAAGAACTTAGAGATTTGCCATTAACTGAGCAACTTAATTTAATTAATCAAAAGGCAAATTTTATCTTTAGCGATGCCGAAATTCAAGACTTTCTCCGTTATTACAAACTTTTTAAAGCTCATGTTCAAGCGATGCGAAATTATCTTCCCCAGCTTTATCCTCAGCCCGTAACTCTATTTCGAGCATCGGAGGAAATAGTTCATGACTTTGATAACCCAGAATGGTATACTAGCGACCCCTTATTAGGTTGGGGTAAATATTCTAGTCAACCGATTCAATTCATTGACGTTCCTGGAGACCATTTTTCAATTTTCGTTGAACCTCATATTCAAGTATTAGCTAAACAACTGAGAATTTGTATCGATAATGCTATGTGTAATTTAAATAAATAATAGGAATAATAGGAGTAAAAATGCTTATGAAATTACCCCCAGGACCGAAAATTCCTTCTTGGCTAATACCTCTGCAATTCAATGCCGACCCCTTTGGCTATATGGATGCTATTTCCAAACGTTATGGTGATATCATTACTTTAATGTCGGGTTCTGCACCAACAGTTTATGTCAGTAATCCTTTAGGAATAAAAGAGATTTTCACAAGCACCAAGGAAATTTCAGCTAGTGGCAAATTAAACCGGGGTTTCGCCTTGATGACGGGAAAACAAGGAGTCCTTCAACTTGATGGGATACGCCACAAACATCGACGTAAGCTTCTAATGCCTGCTTTTCACGGTGCGCGGATGCAAACCCACGGACAGCGAATTTGTGACCTTACACACAAGGTTATGCAACAACAGGCAATAGGCAAACCTTTCATTGGCTATCCAACAATGGAAGATATCACTGTACGGGTGAGCATAGAAGTTGTGATGGGATTATCTGAAGGAGAGCGCTACAACAGACTCAAGCAATTGCTTTCTTTGGCTTTGAAACAGATGTCATCTCCATCGCTAAAAATTGCTCAAAATCTACCTTTTGGGGGGCGAGATTTAGGTCGGTGGAGTCCGCAAGGATACTTGCTTTACCTGCGGCGAGAACTTTTTGATTTGCTCTACACCGAAGTTCAAGAGCGTCGCCAGCAAGCACAGAACTTAGGTACTGATATTCTTTCTGAGCTAGTATTAGCAAAGGATGAAGCAGGTAATCTGTTAACCTTGGAGGAAGTGCGAGACTTATTAATCTCACCTCTTTTTGCAGCCCAGGATGCTTCGTCAACAGCACTTGCTTGGTCTTTATACTGGATTCACCGTTTTCCTCATGTTCGCGATCGCCTACTTTGTGAACTTGATAGTCTTGGTGAAAACCCAGACCCCATGAACATTTTTGCATTACCGTATTTAAGTGCAGTTTGTAACGAAGTTTTACGAATTTACCCAACTCAGTTATTTGCATTTCCCCGGTTGGTAGAATCTACTGTCAAGGTGATGGGTTACGAGTTGAAGCCAGGAACAATACTTGTTGGTAATATTTATTCGACACATCAGCGTGAAGATTTATACCCGGAACCAAAAGAATTTCAACCAGAACGCTTTTTAAAAAAGCAATATTCTTCCTACGAATTTCTACCTTTTGGTGGTGGTTCTCGCGTGTGTATTGGCGGAACTTTTGCCCTATTTGAAATGAAACTAGTATTAGCAACCATCCTTTCGCATTATGAACTAGAGCTAGTCAGTAACCGCCCAGAACGTCCTAAATTTGAAGGTCTAATTTCTTACCCTGATAGTGGTGTGAAGATGATTGTGCGTAGTCTGCGTCAACATCAAGGACAGTCCCAGTTATTAGCTGTTGATTTAATTTAATCAAAAGAGCAAATTCATTCCTTTCCATTGATACTGGAGTAAGTAATATTTATGACGCTACCTCCAAAAGTTAAAACACCCGCTTGGCTGCTAAGTCAGCAACTTAAAAATAATCCGCTTGGCTGTATGGATGCTATTTATAAACGCTATGGTGATGTTGTAACTATAATGTCTGGTTCTACACCAATTGTTTACGTCAGTAATCCTTCAGGAATAAAGCAGATTTTCAATAATACCAAACAGATTACAGACTCTGGTACATTTTTCCGAGATTCCACCTTGACAGTAGAACAGCGAGGAATCCTTCAAATTGATGGCTTAGTTCATAAACATCGTCGTCCTCTTTTAATGAAGGCTTACCACGGAGAGCGAATGAATGCAAGCGGACAACGTATTTGCAAACTAACAGAAAAAATTATTAGTCAACAGGGTATTGGAAAAACTTTCACTGCTTATGAAATCGGATTAAAAATTATCTTACAGGTAGCAATAGAGGTTGTGATAGGCTTGCGAGAAGGAGAGCGCTATGAAAAAATCAAGCGTCTATTTACCTCTTTGATAAAATATGAAGAATCTCCACTGTTCGATCTTGTTGTTAAACAATTCGCTTTTGCACAATTAGATTTAGGTCGATGGAGTCCAGCGGGATACCGTAATTACCTTTACAAAGAAATATTACAATTTTTATATGATGAAGTCCAAGAACGCCGGAAGCAAGCAGATTATTCACGTACTGATATGCTTTCCGAGCTTATATTTGCTCGTGATGAAACGGGTACACCATTAAGCGATGAAGAAGTGCGTGACCTCTTGTTTTTGCCTATTTTAGCAAGTAGAGATGGTGCAGCACATTCGCTCACCTGGTGTTTATACTGGGTTCATAGTTTAAGAGATATTCGCGAGCAACTCCTTGAAGAGCTTGATAGCCTCGGCGACAATCTAAATCCGATGAATATTGTCGCATTACCCTACTTGAATGCTGTTTGTAACGAATCTTTACGAATTTGTTCAAGTCCGATGTTCATGCTGCCAAGACTAGTGGAGTCTCCATTAGAGATGATGGGCTATGAATTAATTCCGGGAACAGTACTCATTGGTAATATTTATTTAATACATCAACGTGAAGATTTATATCCAGAGCCAAAACAATTTAAGCCAGAGCGCTTTCTAGAAAAAAAATTCTCCCCTTATGAATTTCTACCCTTCGGTGGTGGCGCTCGTAATTGTATTGCAGCGCCTTTTGCTATGTTTCAAATGAAGCTTGTGTTAGCAACTATTCTTTCAAACTGTAAATTAGAACTGGTTAACAATCGACCAGAAAAACAAAAGCGTTTTGATGACCAATGTCACCCAAAGAGCGGTGTAAAGATGGTTATGCGCGGTCAGCATTAACATTAGTCAAAGTACCAACCATTTATTCCTAACTTGTTTTAGCTATTAGATTTATACGTTTTTCAATCTAAAAATATATTTCCGGAATGGAGAAAGTAGATATGACAAAGAATGATAAAGGTGCAGTCGTCATAACAGGAACATCTACAGGTCTTGGTCGAGCAACCGTGCTATTACTAGATAAACAAGGGTATAGAGTTTTTGCAGGAGTCCGTACAGAAAAAGATGCTGAATCACTAAAGCAGGCTGCATCTGGAAATTTAACACCCATCATTATGGATATTACAAAAGCAGAAGAAATAAAATCAGCTTTAGAATTTGTCTCATTGGCAATCGGGGATGAAGGATTATTAGCATTAATTAATAATGCATATGTCGGGGTAGATGGACCATTAGAATGTATTCCAATAGATGATATTAGATGGAATTTTGAAGTAAATGTTATCGGTCAAATTGCAGTCACACAAGCCTTCTTACCAATGATACGAAAAGCTAAAGGTAGGATAATTAATATCAGTGCAATTTGTGGTAAATTAGCTTTACCATATAGAGGTCTTTTATCTGCTTCAAAATTTTTAATTGAAGCAATTACAGATTCTTTGCGAATCGAATTACGTTCGAGTGGAATTGAAGTACTATCGATATTACCAGAAGGAATAATCACTTCAGAACAGGCTGACAAAGTAGAAGCTAATTGCGAGAAAGTTTTAGCTAATATGTCAACCGAAATGAAAGCTATATATGGTAAAAATTTTAGAATATTTATGGAAAATTCTGCAAAGGGAAATCGGACTACAGGTTTACCAGTTGAAAAAGTGACAGCAGTGATATTAGAGGCTCTCGAAGCTTCCAAACCTAAAAGAGAATATTTTGTAGCAAAATCGCCGTGGGAAAGTAAACTGAATGCGCTGTATAAAAGATTAGTGCCGCACCAATATTTTTATGACAATCTTTTTAAAAATATCTGATATAAATATTGGATTTGATTAATAGTTTATTGATATTTCATTCTTTTGAAGAATAACCACAGCACAGTACAGTAAATATGCAAACCCAAAATAATACCCAATTTCTTGCAAAAGACTGTCGTTTTTGCTCTGCCGTTTCTAAAGCCAATGGAGAAGACTTAATTGGTACAGCAGATACTTGTGACTATTGGTTAATTATGGAAATTCCACAACCTTGGCCGCAAGAAATTTTTCAGGAAAATCCCACTCTCAAATCATTAATGGGTTTATTCCAAGAGTTAGTTTTTCAGCATGGGATTAAGTTAAAACCGATACTAATTGCTCCCGATCGCGAATATTCCAATCCTGGTTTCACCCGCGTGTTTTACTACTATCGTCCTGCAAAGCTATTTTCTCGGTTTGAGAAACAGGAATTTATTGTTCCAGAAAATAAAGCTGCTGATTTAGTAACGGCGATATTTAAACAGTTAATTCAACAACCTAATGATTTATCCGAATTTAAACAATATCAACAGCAAACGAGTCACATTCGCGAACTCATGGTTTGTACTCATACTCAAGTAGACCTAGCCTGTGGCAGATTTGGAACTCCTATATACCGACAATTACGTAAAGAATATGCTCCTGCTTCCAACGGAAAATTAAGAGTATGGCAAACAACTCACTTTGGTGGTCATCAGTTTGCTCCGACTTTAATTGATTTACCCCAAGGATGCTTGTGGGGACATCTAGAGCCAGATGTATTAGATTTACTAATACACCGAAATGGTTCAGTGTCAGGTTTATGTAAATACTACCGAGGATGGACTGGTTTAAGCCAATTTGAGCAAATTGCCGAGCGTGAAATTTGGATACAGTTTGGCTGGAGTTGGTTAGATTACTTGAAAACAGGAAAAGTTCTGGTGATGGAAGAAGTCGCTAAAGAACACGAGCCTAATTGGGCAGAAGTTCGGATTGATTTTGCTGCAACTGATGGTAGTAAAACAGGTGCCTATGAGGCCAGAATTGAAGCTTGTGGTGAAGTTATGAGTGCATTTAACTCAGCTAAATATTTGGAATTAGAAGCAGTTAAGCAGTATCGCGTTAGCAGTTTGGTTAAAGTTGAGTAAACAAATGACTTCACAAAAACAATCTCAAATCACAAATGAAATCCTTGAAGGTAATTTAATTAAACTGATGTTCAAGTTATCAGTTCCCAGTATTCTGGGGATATTGATGCTTAGTTTAAATACTTTTATTGATGCTTTATTTGCAGGCAGATTCATTGGTGAAACTGCTTTAGCTGGTATCTCGCTTGCATTGCCCCTTACAAATATAGTAAATGGATTTGCTAGTTTAATTGGGGTAGGTTCCGCTTCTGTTCTCAGTCGAGCTATTGGGTCTGGAGATATTAAAACTCAGTCTAAAATATTTGGCAACCTCATAATTATGAGTGTTGTAATCTCATGTTTTATTACAATTATTGGCTACAGTTTTGGTCAAGAATTAATTGCATTCATGGGAGGAAATGGTGAAGTAGCTTCCGAAGGGACGAAATATTTTAAAACTTATGTATTAGGTTCTGTTTTCTTAATAGTAGGAACAGCTTGTGGTGAAGTCATAAATTCAGAAGGACAAATTAGATTAACTACAATATTTAAGCTGACTTTTGTAACTGTTAACATATTCTTAAATTATATATTTATCACTGTATATGATTGGGGAACCCAAGGCATTGCTCTTGCTACAGTTATTGCGATGGTTGTTTCTAGTATTATGAATTTAGCTTATTTTACTATAGGTAAAAGTTTTATCCCAGTTAATTTGAAAAAGTTAGCTATTGCAATAGATTTATTACCCGCAATATTATCAGTGGGAATATCAGCACTATTTTATCCAGTTATGATATTGGTTCAAGAATTTATAATCTTTAATTTAATTTCTGATTACGGAACAAATAGTGATATTGCTTTCTTTGGAGCAACAATGAAAGTGGTTACATTAGTCTTTATTCCCATAATTGGTTTTGCAAATGCTTTAAAACCTGTAATTGGTATGAATTATGGTTCAAAAAAATATAACAGGTTAAAGAAAGCATATTTAATTTTTGCAATAATTGGAGCTATTTTATTACTATTTATTTGGCTACCTTTACAATTATTTCCAAGGATATTTTTAAATCTGATTCTGCCAAATGTTAATTTCTCCGAAGATGATGTGACAAATTTTAGAATTCTCAATATATTAACACCTATATGGCCTTTAGCATACTGTAGCAATACTCTTTTTTTATCTATCGGCAAAGGTAAAGTTGTGTTATTAGCACTATTTTTAAAAAGTATAGTTTTCAACGTGCCAATGATGCTATTGTTCTCAAATATTATGGGGTTAAGAGGTATATATATTGGCTCAATCTTAGGAGATATTTTATTTATGTTAGTAGCTTTGATATTAACATTTAGAGAATTTAAAATTTTATCTAGACTTCAGCACTTATAAATACTTATAAATTCTATTTATACAAATATTAGAACATTTTTTATATAAATAATTTACTGATAAAATACTTATTTTTATGTAGAATTAGATCGGATTGTCGAAACGTATAAAAGTAGGTGAAAAATGGCAACAATGGCAAAGTATTGCAAAGCATACTTAATTAAAAACTTACGTCAATTTGAGCAATGGACTGAGAATTTAGAAAATACAAGGGCATATAAACAAGAGATAGATGGTCAGGAAGTAGAAGTTAAAAGAGTGTTAACGGACGATGATTTTTTATATTTACAAGAAAACTACGTAGTTACAGATGGAATCTATAAAGACGAGAATATTATTTTTGATAATGTAACACCTGAATGGAAAGAGTTTTGTCAAAATATTCTTGAATTTGAGATTCCTGTTTATGAAGCAGTACAAGTACAAGCAACTGAAAGTCCTTCCGAAAAATAATTCTTAATTAATTAGGAGATATTTCTATGAACGAGTTAGTACAAAGATTGTCAGAAGGGGAACATCCAATCGAAGCAAGCTTGCGACCTGAAAAAACAGCTACAGCACTTAAAGAAAATATTGACCGAGGATATATACATATCAAATTCACAAACACAGAGGGAGGTACCGATCTAGGTGTAAGACTCGACTCGGAAGCATCTGTGTTTAATGAAGCTGACTTTGAGCATCAAACGGGGAAAGTTCATTTAGTTGGTAATTTGACACTGAACTATGTAAAAGTCAGATGTATTGCAGATGTTGATTTAGCGACTTTGAACGGTAAAGGACATTTAGAACCAGTAGAACAATAAGTTTACTTCTTTCTACCTTCACATATTAGTTAAATATCACCAGGTTAATTATGTATCAAGATGAAAAGGAAGACACTACAATTTACAAAGTTGTAGTTAATCATGAAGAACAGTATTCCATTTGGTCATCAGACCGTGAAAATCCTCAAGGTTGGAAAGATGTTGGTAAAAATGGACTCAAACAAGAATGTTTAGATTACATAAAAGAAGTCTGGACTGACATGAGACCGCTAAGTCTCCGGAAAAAGATGCAGGAAACATCTAGCAGCACCCATTAAGCCACTGTAGGTTTAAATTGCGTACTTGAGTGGGTTTTTTTCTGCCTACTTCAAGTTCATAAAAGCATTTTTTGAACGATGCAATTTTAAGTTTTTTAACTTAGCTACAATTGCTCTATAAAAAATGGGGTCGGCTTTTCTGATACGGGACTTGAATCTGTATCAGGACGAGTCCCGAACCGTGAAAACGAGGGCTTTCAAAAAAGCCTGTCATAGGTTCCCTTAAAAGTTTTTCTTCTAAAAAACTTTTAACCCTGTCCCATTTTTTAGCAGTACGTCAGTAACACTTTTTAAAAATTGGAGAATTTATTATGGTAGCGTCCTCAATTTCTCAAACACGAGTATGGTTTATTACTGGTTGCTCAAGTGGTTTTGGTCGAGCATTAGCAGAAGCAGTACTTGAGCGGGGCGAGACTGTGGTGCTAACAGCACGGAATTTACAGCAAGTAGAAGATTTAGCGGCAAGCTTTCGGGATAGCACATTATCAATACAACTTGATGTGACAAAACCCGAAGAGGTAAAGGAGGCTGTGAAAAAGGCGATCGCTTTCTTTGGGCGCATTGATGTACTTGTCAATAATGCAGGATGTGAGGTTGCTGGAGTAATTGAAGAAGTTCCCGATCAAGAAGTTCGTCGTGAGTTTGAAACAAACTTTTTTGGTGTCTTAGAAGTACTTCGAGCAGTGCTACCTCATATGCGACAGCAACGCAGCGGTCATATTCTCAATTTTTCTTCAATTGCTTGTTTTAGGGCTGGTGCTGGGGGAGGAATTTATGGAAGTAGTAAATTTGCACTAGAGGGAATTTCTGGTTCTTTGGCTAACGAAGTTGCACCTTTCGGGATAAAAGTCACGATGGTTGAACCGGGTTGGTTCCGTACAGATTTTTTCAGACGTTCTTATGTCTTAATGGACACTCAGATTGAAGATTATAAGCCATTAATTAATGAAATAAGTCAATGGGTGGTTCCCGTGCAAGAAATGAAAGCCAAGGCACCAGGAGACCCGAAGAAAGCTGCTCTAGCAATAATTAAAGCAGTTGATAGCGATAATCCACCAACCAGATTAGCATTGGGAGCAGATACAGTAAAAACTATTGAAGCTGCATTGGAGTTCATCAAAGCAGAATTAGATGCTTGGAGGGAAGTATCTGTAAGTACTGATTTTGATGAAGTGGTAGCAAATGAAGCTCAACTAGTGTAGTCGAAGTTAACTTGACACCTGCCTTTTTTTTGTCAGGACTTACGCAATTGTCACAAAACCCTGGTTGGTGCGTGACACAAAACCATTATATTGAGTCAGTGTACAAGCACCCTACGACCAGAATATGCCAGTCGCGTAAGTTTTATTTGTAAAGATTATTATAAATATGCAAGCATTCAATTCCTACATTACTTGCCCTAAACCATCACCTCAAGCCTCCTTGAGGTTATTTTGCTTTCCATATGCAGGTGGTAGCTCTTTAATTTTTCGTACATGGGCTTCGAGATTACCTAACAATATTGAAATTTGTCCTATAGAACTTCCAGGACGGGGAACGCAGATGAAATCACCTCCATTTACGCGAATGGAAGCTTTAGTTAATGCAATTGCTCCGATTCTCCTCCCATATTTAGATAAACCATTCGCTTTTTTTGGTCATAGTATGGGCGGATTGCTCAGTTTTGAACTTGCTCGCCATCTTCGCAAAGAATATGGTAAAAAACCAGTCCAACTATTTGTTTCTGCTAGTCGCGCTCCTCAAATCCCGTCACCGAAACCACCTATCCACGCACTCCCAGAAGCTGAGTTCTTTCAAGAGCTTCGCCATCTTAATGGTACACCTGCTTCAGTGTTGGAAAATAACGAATTAATGCAAATACTTACCCCTATTCTAAGGGCCGATTTTGCAGTTTTAGAAACTTACGTTTACACTCAAGAGCCGCCACTTGAATGTCCAATTGCGGCTTTTGGTGGATTAGAAGACCAAGAAGTAACTTTACAAGAACTAGAAGGGTGGCGATCGCAAACACAAAGCTCTTTCAAATTGCAAATGTTTTCCGGAGACCACTTTTTTATACACTCAGCCCAATCACTTTTACTTGAAAATTTAGTTAAATACTTGAAAATAATAACTTATGCATAAGTAGCGACCTAAGCGCAAGTTGTTTACATTAACTAAAAACTCAATAAAGGTGAAACTTGAAATGCCTTTTATAGCTGTGTAATATTTGCCTATATTTTTTTTAAGTACAGTAAATTAATTATGGTCTAACAGTTTGGTCTCGACGTAACACTGCTACGTCGAGACATCAGTTTTGTGTTTGAATGCAAAATATAAATAAATATAATATGAGTTCGTACAATACCTACAGTACGCTGCGTTAGCTACTAATATTACTTAATTCAAGAATGCATCATTTAATCCTATTTATTGAGAATATTTATCATATCTTGAGAAGATAAACCAACCACTTCAGAAAGTTCTTCTAAAGCCAATCTTTCCTGCATATTTTTATTCAACGTATCCGTAGCTACTGCAACATAGTCAGCATTATCTAACTGCTGAGAATTTCCTAAAGAAACATTACTGGCAATGCGTTCGCGCTCCCGAAATTTTTGCATCTGATAAGCGGCGATTTTGCTGGCTTGACGTGCTTGTAAGTAAGCAAAGTATTGTTTCATTACTTTCAGACGAGTTTGCTGCGCCCGTTTCTCGCAAACGAGCCTTCATAACAGGCATTTTATCTATGGCACTAAAGATTTTAATCGGTTTAATAGTCAAACTAATAGAAAAACCTAGCACATCTTCAAATAAAAAATTAGGTTTTGTATAATTTGTAATACTTTCTCATTGGTGATAATTCTATACTGATAGTATCTGCAAAAGCATCCAATCCCATTTCATATTTCGCCTTTCTCACCTCATGAGAGTTCTTTTGGGCAATCCGTACTAGCTTATTTATTATTCGTAAATCTTCTTGAGTAATTTCCGTTTGCAATGTTTCCGATGCTACAGCAACGGTCGAAAAGCTAATCAATATCAGCCCAGAAAACATCCCCCCAGGAAATCTTCACCATATCCCCGTGCGTCCGAGATACCCTTAAATAGAGAGACAGGCTTATTACAGATTTCAAAGCCTGCCCATATATGAGACTCCTAAAATACTTTACGAGATTCTAAATGAGCCTCAATATCCTTTCTAGTACGCCATACTGGACGCAACTTTTTCTCAGCAAAAAGTTGTAACTGGTCAACAGAATGGGGCGAACCAGGTTGAGATGAATTACCATAACTCATAAGCGCCATTGCTTTGACTGTTTTAGAAAACTCAATCGCAGCAACATAAGAATCACCCGCGACGGGTTGAAATCGATCATTTTCTAAGGGAGCAAAGTTGACGACACGGAAAATCCCCAAGTCTCCATCGCCACCATTACCCGGTAAATTCACATTCCTATATTTCAATCGAAAAACTTCTCCCCAAGCAACATCTAATTTTCCATAAACTTTTTGTACCTTTGTTGCAGCTGCTTCCAACAATGCTACTGCACTCTTAGGATTAGCTAATCCATCAGGTGTAGTCAATGGTGAGTCTTTTGTCCAGGGTTTACTAAAGGCTTCATCAAAATCTAGTTCTCGTGCCCAGTTCGCAAACAATACTGCTCCCCGACTATCCGCATTCGCTTGTCTATCCCACTTTTCTAAAACAGTAGCTGCTTGCTGTGCTAATTCACCCCCATACTTTCGCGCTGATGGAAGTAAATCATCTAGAATCCGCTCTGCAAACTCCATGTTTGTTGAGTGCTTGTATTTAACCATTTCATCGAAGGTTATTTTTTCATCTTCAGCTAACATTGAAGCTGAACTTTGCGCTCGGAAATCCATAAAACGAGGTGCCATATAAGACGGATATTTATCTGCTTTAATAGCCGCTGGAAAGGTTGTTGTCCAAGGTGGATCATTAGCATTTTGTAACCAACCACTATCCGGGTCAATAATTCGAGGTAAATCCTCATAAGGATGAATTTTCGTCCATAAAGTTTTTGATGTATTTCCAGGAATTTGACCTCGCCAATATTTCCAATCCCCTTGTTCGCGTACTGGAACTTGTCCGTTAAATAAGTGCATAATGTGCCCTTCGCGGTCAGCATACATGACTGTAAACATCGGTAATTGCAAACGTTTGAGGGCTTTTTCAAACTCTGCCAAATTTTGCGATCGCGCCATATCCCACCATTGTGACAACACGAACGGTCGATCAAGACCGACAACACGCAGTGCAGTAGCTTTACCATCTTTTTCTGACACAACGGGTCCATGAACAGAACTTTTAACTACCAGCGGTTGGTCACTAAGTGTCCCGTCTTTTTGTTTTACCTTCAAGGAAAGAGTTTTTGTTTCAAAAGGACGAACTTTACCATCAAAACGATAGCCATCACCAGCTAGTTCTAATTGATAAGCATCCCACCCATCATGGGTGTTAACGGTATGAGTCCAACCCAAATTATCGTTGAAAGCAATTGTTAAAACAGGAATCCCGACAAGTGATGCTCCATAAGCATCGATTCCCGGTGCAGTAATTTGAGCTTCGTACCATAAAAACAAATCCGACCAAGGTAAATGTGGATTTGCCAGCAGCATTGCATTACCAGATGCTGAACGAGAAGGTGCGATCGCCCACCCGTTAGAACCAGCTTTTGATTCTGACTTACTCACACCCGCAACTTGTTCTGGACTGACTACAAATGTAAAATTAAGTACTCTTTGTAAATGAGCGAGTATATCTTCTCCTTTGACTGGTAGAACAACTTCAACAGAGTCATCAATTGCATCCGGATTTTCTTTGGCGTAAGTATTGATACCATTCGCAAAAGCATCTAAATAACTACGGAAAGATGGATCTTGTGCTTCATACCAAACGCCAGCGCGTTCGGGTACTCCCATTGTCAACACCCAACGGTCTGAGTCTATATAGTCCTCTCCCCAGTATTGGGCTGCACGTCCTCTTGCTTGTCCGTAGAGACGCAAGAGTAAATTACCGTGGCTTTGCATTTGCGCCCATCCGAAACTACGGAATGCACTTGCGGTATTGTTACTATATATATGCGGTATGCCGTAGGTATCCCACAATATTTCAGTACTTTTTGGTGGAGAGCCTAGAGTTTGACATCCTAAAATAAATGCAAGCAATAGGCTGAGTGTAAATGGTAAAATTCGATTGCGATTTCTTTGGAAAACATTAATTATCAGAGGTTTGTCGCCATTCGGCAAAATGCTAACGGTAGGAATTAACTGCTGCATAGCTAATGAACATTATTTAAGTTAATTGATGATATTTTAAAAAGCTGCATATGTGCCAAATATCACATTTACTGATATCTTACCGAGTCGATACTGGTACCTTGGCAGTAGATTATTTTATAACCTACGTTGCACAGCAAAATTTTTCACTTTTACCTAATAAATAATAACAGGAATTGTTATCAAATACTTTTAATTATTCTTTACAAAAGTATAATTAAATATAGCTGTTTAGATTGAAGCTTTTGTTTTTCTTATGTAATATATAGGTTTTACTCTTAGACATAAATATAGCTGTTACCAAATAAAGATGCTAAATACAGGGTATTTATAGACTTGCTCTAAATTTGATACACATGAAAATTAAAATAGTTCCAAGAATAATTTCAAATAAAAATAAGAATCTAGCTATATTAGCATATACAGAAATTAGTAAACAAGAATTTATTGAACTAATTGATAAATGGAAAGAACCTTACGGGAAAGTTAGCTTTGGCATAGATAATACCCCCTATGGAATGCTTTGCTGGGCTTTATTTGTGCTGCACACAGATCGGAAATTAAAAGAAAAAAATAATGATTTATTCTTCGATTTGATATTTAACGTCAGTAAAGAAGAAAATCGCGATTTTGTCCAAAAGTGGTTTGACATTCTTTGTCAACAAAATGAACTTAATTTATATGTTCAACATGAACGTTACCTCCATAGGTATCGGCTTATGAATAAATTTGAGGTTCAGAAATGGTGTAAGTTAATGAATGATTGGATGATATATTCACAGACGAATTCAATCAGCTACATCCAAGCTACAAAATGGTTGCATAGAAATAGATTAAATAAGTTGAAAAAAGAGATAACGAGCAAATTAAGTCATAAAGATAAAGATGATATTCCTATTAATAAATTCGATAAATTATCTTCATTAATTCAAAACTATATCAAAAATGAAGCTCCACCCACTATCGTATGTGATACGACGCACTTAGTCGAAAATCACTTTCTACAAACTAAAAAATTAGAATTTCCAATTGCACGAGTTGAAGATAATATAATATGGCGAGAATTCAAGATAAATACTTCAAGTCAAATTGTTTTATTAGCTAAATTTGTGCAAAAAATACCTGCATATGCTTATTTACTTAATGGCGATAGGTGGGATAAAATCCTTGATGATAGTGATGAAGTTAATCAGAAATTATACACAATTACTGTATCTAGCTTATGTAACATTCCTAGCCAAGAAGCATTTGACAATTGTACCAAAGTGTTGACAGAAGCTGTAATTAACAGAGAATTTTCAATACATCAGCCCACCAGCATCATTGTTAATAAAAATGGTCTAGAAGAAATTATCTTTTATCCCCAAGATAACAGTGGTCTGCTATGCTTAGTTAAAATAGTTGTTGCATATTTTGATGATAATCCAAATAATTGCTTAGTTGTTGTCGGTAAAATTGATGGCAAACAGCGAAGCGTGGAAATAATCGGAGATTATACCGATTTCGATCCAGAAGTTAAAATTCTTAAATTCCTTGCTACAATTGCATACCGCGATCTTTTAGTTGCAAGAAAAGTATTAAGAAAACCAAACATTACGCCGACTTCCGGAACTGGATTCGGAAAATCATCAAGGGTTAATAGACATCGTATTCAATACGTTTCCCGTATTAAGTACGATAGGGATTTCGATAATAAGTTTGGTAATCCGGATAATGTATCCAAAGCCATAGCAAGTATTAGTCCTCATTTAAGGCAATGTCACAAGCGGAAATTAGCCCCTGGATATCAAGCTTCGGAAAAAGCAAAGCAATTAGCAGAAGAATATGATTACTTATTACCATCTGGATATACTTTTGTAACACCCACTCAGGTAGGTGAAAGTCATACTTTAAGAAAGGAATTTAAAAGTATATCGTTTTTGGATCTGATGTTTAGTTGAACTGATAAAAAAGCTTAAATCGGCTGAAGAACATCAAGAATTCTTGCTGGGATAAAAGCAGAGGTGTTGTCTTGTTGTGAATCATTTAACTAATTAAGCTAATTTAGCGACTTCAACAATTTGAGAATCCTTATTGGAACACAAACGGTAGTACTCGCCATCTAACTGAACAACTTTGTTTTCGCCCACTAAATCGAGAACTACACTGCTTGTTTCGTTTTTGTAAGCACGATAGGAAATCTCAAAATTATTGGAATTGTTAGTTCTGAGTTCTTGTTCTAATCTTTCTAATGATTCTGAAAACCAAAACCGTGAAATTTGACGGCGAGTCATTTCCGCACCAGTAGAAGCAAAAAGATTAGCACCAGCTTTGTTAACCCAGCACTGGCGATGATCGCTTAATCTAATCAGCCCCATCGGTTTGTCTTGACCTTCTCCTCTCGTCATTAAATCAAAAATGTTTATCCAATCCGAATTCCAAGCATTAGGAGTGATTGAAGTATGTAGCAATGCATCCTCAACAATACCCAGAGGTGTTTCCCCGCCAACTTTAATCGTTTTAGTAGTCATTTCTAATTCTCCTTTTAAATGCACCTCGGATTTACCAAAGATCAATCCCCACCTTTCCAAACGATGCTTACCTGATTCATAAATTGATTCTATTTCTGAGTCAAATAAGTTAAAGATTATTTCATTATCGGTAAACCTAGCTAATCTGGCTAACTTATTAAAATCTACTGTTTGTTTTGGCATTTATCCTGCTTCTCTTCCTCGCAATCATCCGTACAACAAGATTCTCTACCTTTATTTATATGTTCGTGAATAGTAGCTTCTAATATTTCTATTGGCTTACCTGTTAAACGACTCAAAGTTTGAATATCTAAATTTTTAACCGACTTAGCACCGGATAGCACATCTATATAATCAGCGAACACATCAGAAGATTCATCAAGCTTACCCGCTTCTTCAAGCTCATCAAGCTTTGTCTGTATTAAATAGGTTGCCGCAGGAGAAAGAGCTTGACCTAATAAAGCTGAGTATTTTTCGAGCTTTTTCACATACAAAGCAGGCAAACCAACGCTGATTCTTTTGATTTTGTGGGTTGTGGGCATATTTTCCATAGAGTTTACATACTAAAGAATATCACAAATTATCCTATAGGCTGCTAATAGGTTAATTTTAGGTGTAATAAAACACCTTTTCAAAGGCTAAGATGCCTATAGGCTGCTAATAGGCTAATATTAGGTATAAAACCAACCATCAGATAGATTTTCACTTACGGATGCCTATAGGCTGCTAATAGGCTAATGTATAAACGTAATAAAAATCCTTCTACCGAAAAAATGCGTAAATCTGAAATTGACCAAACTCAAAACCAAAATATCGAGCCAAGGTAATTTTTACGATACAGCTTTGGTATCGATAAGCTTCCCTCCGCAGAAGCCCTCGAAGAAGAAACCAGCTTCAATTACTCTTCCAAATGCGTCAGATTGCTCTCCAAGGTATTAGGTTTGCAAAGAAAAACAGTACGGGAGTGGGGGCACAACCCAAACTTTGAAAATATGCCCCAACACGCTCGCACTACCTGTAACTACGCTCTAGTAGCACTATCAAGAGAAGAGATAAAGAGAATCATGACAAACGATTCTCAAGCGCCAGGAATAACCGCAAGGCAATTTATAGAAGAAATATTGCTCAAAGATTTATCACCCGAAGAAAAGCTCAAGATAATAAGCTCCACTAAGTTTCGGAGTCAATTTTTGAATTTACTATCATAGACTTTAAAAGTATCTAAAATCACGATATACCAATGGGGCAGCAATATGGAATTATCTCGTATGCCCAAATACTATAAACATACTCTTGCTTACGCACTCGCAGCATACAAAAAGCAGCAAAGTATCGCAAAGCGGAATGCTGCTTAAGTTTTTGATTAAATATGTTTCTTATAGATGTTAAGAAGTAAAGGATACGGATGGGACAAGGGCAGCACCGAAGAAAAACGAGCGCTCAAGTTAGCAGAACATTTCGAGGATTTTGCACATCGCCCCCATGCTTTGATTCAGATATCTGTCACTACCTTATTAAGACTATGCTCCGAGAAATATCGCTTAATAATCGACGAATTAAAGCAAATTGACGAAGATGACTTAACTTCTACTTACGTATTAGATTTAATCAAGCAAAAGCAGGCTCAACTCAAGCTAGAAAAAGAGTCACAGCTACCCGAAAAGCCATCAATCTGGAAAAGAAATTGTCGGGGTGAACGCTACGTACAATTTCCCCCAGTCTATGAACAAGATCAACAAACTGGCGTATTAACCCAAAAATTGATGGATGAATACGGACTAATTCCGCAAAATATCCTTAGACGAGCAATCGCCGACTTATATCAAAAGATTGAAGATGAGAAAGGGCAGCCAGAAGAAAATGCTGCCCAAGAAGTGGATGTGAGAGAAAATAGTGGCAATGATAATTATAACCAGCCTTCGCAACCCAACCCAGTGCAAACTGTTGAAGAGAAATGGATTGAATTAAACGAGCAGTTGAAAAAAGATACCCAAACACTTGGCGAGATAAGTGGTGAAACGGGTAATTTAATCGTAGAAAATTGCCAGCGATGGGAAGCAGCAGTTCCCCAAGAGAAAAAGTGGGATGCCGTTTCCCATGTTGTCGGGCATAATGAAACTTCTTTCGAGCATCTCTCCAATTACGCACATGGCAACCAAACTGAGTGGAGAAAGAGTTGGGGTACAACTTTAGCTACTTATCACGACTTTGAGCGAGAATTAGAATGGGTAGGCACTACCATTCGCGATGATGCACTCATAGCAATGGGTTACAGAATATCTGCCACTGTGGAAGTCAAAACAAGTGAGTTTAAAGATAGGCGAGGCAAGATAATCGAATTACATGGTAATAATGCCACCCCTATACTCGTTAAGTTTGATGATTCGCAATCTTACTTCCATTGGAATAACTTGCAAATTGTAAAGGAAGCAGAAACATTCACTCACTGCACCACCGTAAAAGATATTCAGCAAGAAGAATATTTAGAGCAACAAATTGAATCTGATACAGAAGTAAAACCAACATTACTCGATAAGGCAATTGAAACTCTGATACATGGTGATTGGGGAAACATCAGAAATCTATTTAACAAACACCCGGAAATCAAGGGTAATGCATGGAAAGCGCTTTCTGCTACGCAGCGAAAAAGGGTACTTGATATCACACCTCAAACCACTAAGCTACTAGCTAAAGCAAAAAGAGAAGGTGTCATTCAAGAATTCAAAGAAATAGCAGCAGGGATGTATCAGATAAAGTTACCCGGTGCATTATTGTGGGAACAAAAAGCATTCCATGAAATAGAAATAATCCATTACCTGCGAGCGCGACAGCAGCAGTTAGTGAATAATACTAAAAGTTGAATCAGGATACTACTTTTCTACATGGGGATTAATTAAAAATCTCCATCAAATAAATCATGGGGAAAGAACAGAAAATTCCTTCCTGTTCATGCTGTTATCTAATTCGTTTAGATAAACCTTTAGGTAATGAAAAGCATAGCGCTCAATACTATTTGGGTTCGTGTTCCAACCTTAAGAAGCGGTTTGAACAACACCTAAAAGGTACGGGTTCAGCATTTACTCGTGCAGCAGTGGAAAAAGGAATTGCATTTCAAATAGTCTATATCTGGCGCACTAAAAGTAAAAGAGAAGCGCGGCAATTAGAAATCAAACTGAAACGTCAAAAAAAACAATCGACTAGTTTTGGCAAGACAATTAAGGAAAGATGGTACAAAAAACAAGAACAAAACAACCAGCTTACAAATCACGCAATCAGCGCCAAGGTAAAAAATTGTTTGAAAAAGTGTCGCAATATTCTTGTTATGAAAATAATAAAAAATTATGCACGACTGCCCGAAACTTTATTCGGCAACACAACTACAAACCTCCATGTATCGTTACCGTACTTAAATACAACGGTCAAAATTAAAAGTTGTTCTATTCAATTTCAGGATTGTTCAATTACAATTACGCTCTTATTAATCATCGAATGTTTGCAAAAGAAATTGAAGAATATTTAACTACCCAAATCTAAAATAAAAACGCTCGTTACACTAAATATTTATTAATTTGGGAGACAAAAATGAGCTTTGAACACAACCCTGAATAGGTAAATATAAATGATGAAAAATCGCTGTATGCCCGCATTGCAACATAAAGTTTGGTAATTACGAAGGAGTAACAACAGTGATACATGATATGGATACTTACAAAGTAAGACACATACCGCCGAAGCTAACTTTTAATTGCTTTAATGAAAACTGCAAGCATTGCGTTGAAGAATTTTCTTTCAAACTGACAGCAATTATTCATGCACAACTAACATACACTTAATCATAACTATACTTACCAATCTTAACAAATATTGTTCTAACTAAACAATTTATAATTACAGCTAGAACTTAACCCCTTTTTGGCATACAATCAATAAAATCGCTTGTTAGCACCGCAGTTTAACTAATTATTTAATAAACAAGATTTGTTTGTTATCCCAAAATCAGCTTTCTATTAAGTTGCCAACTTCTTCAATCAGTTGCTGGGCATTTTTTAATAGCGTTTCCACTTTTAATAACTTATTTCTAAGCTTAATACTTTCTCTGGCAACTATATTTCTGGCATCGTCGTCTCTTGATAGATGAATCATTCTAACTGCTTCAACATTTATCATAACTCTTATACCGTTTCTGGTTACTTCCCTGGTTTTTTCAATTGGTTTGAATATGGCTTCGCTAGCCGTTAATTTGTTATACTCAAAGATTTTTCTACCCCTTTTAACGTTGTACTGGTGAACCTCTACTCCACGAGGCGGAATGTACTGGTCTTGGGTTGCTTCTGCTAATTGTTGGGATAATTGAGATAACTGCTCTGTTAAATTAGTGATTAGGTAAGTAATTCCTAATGAATCCAGGGATTGGGGACAACCCCGACTTATCAGCATCATCCTTGCAGCTTGTTTTCTTGAGATAAGTATTCTTTCTTGAATCCGCTGCTGTTCTTGCTGGGCTTCTGCTCTAGCTTGCTGTAGTTCTTCCCACCGCCTTTCACGAACTCGTATCAATTCCAACTGTTCATCAGGTGTCAGTTCGTAAGCACTACCGCAAGTTTGGTAATTCAAGCAGTCGCTAGGGTCTATCCCAGGTTGGATCATCATTGAGGCACAGTCAAAACCTAAACCGCATTTTTTCTTGGGCATGGTTGGTGGGGGATATGCAATTTTGTTCTAGCTATTATTATAACTGATTTAGCTAGAACAAAGTTGTTGTTGCTTGGGTTGAACCGTAGAGCAGAAAGGAATCATAGACCTCTACTCAAGGTATTAACTCCCCCTCTGCCTTGGGCATCCTTAATTTTGCAGCTGAGACATTTTTCATCCTGTGAAGATAATATATGCCCGCAAATTAAACATAATAAATTATCTTTGCGAGCGCACATCTGTTTCCACAACCTTGAATGGTATTTATTAATATTATCTAAACCAATTTCTGTCAGTTGATATTGTTTGCTCGGTAGTAATTCAATTAACTCCCACTGGCGCATTGTAGATAATCTATGCTTAATTCTCTTTTTCTTAACATCGGGTCTGTGTATACCCAACCTGCGATAAAAACCTACACCATTAACATACTCCATAGTTTCTGAAATTCTAAGTGGATTTTTTAGAACAAAGGGTTCTAAAATAAGATAGTCAAAACAAAAGAATACCCTTCGGCTTCATATTTCTTTAAGAACATAGCAAGTATTAAATTAACAACAAGGGATATTATATAATACAGCTAATATAAAGATGAGATTAAAGAGGTATTATGAACCTGGAGATAATCCCTATAGAGTTTGAACTTAAAGCTTTACAAATAGCAGCTAAAAGTTATACTTGTGCCCGGTTTAAATTAGTTCAAAAAAGTTTTGATAGAAATATATTAAATATAGAATTTAAAGCTTATTACAACCAACAAAGTTGTTCTAATCGTTCTAAGATTAACCCAACAGATGATTCTTATAAAATCAATAGTATTGACTTTGATGTATGGTTTGATAGCGAAGAAAGGTTGCTTATTTCATCATTCTGGAGGCGTAGTTTATTAACTCTGGTTCATGGAGGTGATAACAATTTCTATTGGATGAATGATGACGGGAAAGAATTGCCACAACCTTACCCCGATGGTTCAAAGTTTGAGAATATGGCGCTGGATTTGTACCCTTTGATGAAGCATTACTTTTTATAGATATTGGTATTTCTTCTAGTTGGCATAATCATTTTGTTCTAGCAGTTTAGATTAAATATATAGCTAGAACAAGATGATTATGCGATTTAGCAAATAAAAGACGAGCTTTCGTCTTAATCCTTAATTGATTTAACTTAAATCTTTGATGACAGAAACCTTTGTGGGGTAAAAAGATTTAGAAAGCGGGTTAAAGTATTTCTGGCAGCCTTGAAAATAGTACAAAAGTCTGACTAGACAGTGGCTACATCAGCTAGTAGCCTAAAAATTAATAGTTGTTTGAGTTAGCCAAAACAAAAAAACCATGACTAGCCGATGTCAGTTGAATTTAAGATTTGATGGTAGAGAAGTATTAAAGCAAGCTGCGATGAATCGCTCAAAGGAGATGGGGATTACTTTAACTGATTTTATTGCTTCTGCCCTACCCCACCACAGTCTCGCCTACCCGAACAACGATGATATTGTTAAGTTGCTAAACCAATATCGCTCCTGTTTAAAAGAAACTACTAATAACAATAAAAATACTACACTTTACCATTTATTAGAAAAAACTGATAATGTGACGAATTTGTTTGATACTGCTTTAAATATTAAATTAAGTACCGCATCAATTATTTTCTTGAAGCTACGAGCAGAACTTTACCAACACCAAAACCTAGATAAAACTAGTTTCAATGAATTAGTTGCCAACTTTGTTGAAGTCCGCGAACGTGACATTGCTCTAGCATTATGGTTAGTGGGCGTATGTTTTGGATTTGAGTTTTTTTGTGCAAATTATTATGAGGCAACCCAGCCTGGGTTTTTCTTAGAGTTTTAGTTCTTTAACTGCTGCTGGCTTCATTTTTATCTTTGTTTGCACCGCTTCGCAATCAATATCAAGCACCATAAAGCTTTATTAACGAGAAATTCAGCTAGCATTTTCCCTTAAATATCAGATGATAGCAAGGTTCGGGATATAGCCACCGAATGTTTATCCGAAAGCCTCGTGATTTGTAATTCAGCTTATTATCAAACCAAATCGGCAATTATATCTGTCATCTTCTTTTGTAATTTCTGCCGATTATCATCATATTTGATAACCGTATCTGGTTTAGAATGACGGCTAAACCTCTGTGTCGCTCTGTAGTTACCATTGTTATTATCTAATACTGTAGTAATGCTGCTATGTCTTACCCTATGTGGTGACATTTGTTTGCTAATTCCTGCTTTCTTGCATAATCCATTTACTAATCGACGAATTGCTTCTCCACTTAATCGTTTACCTCTACCGTTATACGCAAGTACCATAAACAAAGGTTTTCTACTAAAATGACTCCTATGAGAAGTTATCAACCAATCTGTAATCGCCTCTACAGTCTTCCGACTCAAATCAACAATCACTTTTTGCGTGCCCTTCCCTTTACCTAGTATTAATAACGTACTCATTTGCCCGTCAAAATCACCTACGTTTAAATTGCAAACTTCGCTTCTGCGGAGCGCGTTATCCCACAACAAACGTAATATCGCATAATCCCGCTTACCCGATAGCGTATCCCTATCAATTAACGCTAATACTTTTGCATAATCTTTAGGAGAAATACCACTTGTATCGCGGTATGATTCAACCTTCTCCCCTTTGATATCTTCCAGGGTATACTTACACAATCCTAACTTACGTCCCATTGCTGCAAGTGACTTAATTGCGCTTAACCTTCTATTTACCGTTGCTTCTGCTAATTCCTTCTTCACCAAATGAGCTTTATATTTCAAAACTAACATCACCGCATGATGCTGATCCAATTGTAGAAATTCTAGAACTAACTGTTGAGATGGTACGCACCCCGCAACGAATAAGAAAAAATCCTTCATATCCTTTTCATACGCTCGCTTAGTATTTAGCGATCGCGTATCGCTGAGTAATTGCTGAATAACATCGGGGTCATTATCGATGGTAATTGGGTGTGGGGAGTTCGTAAGATTCATGAAAATTGAGATAGTGCGGAAATACCCATTATCGCACTATTTGACAAAAAGAAAAGATAGGAAACTTCCGTGTACACTGTATACGTTAATTATATTCCAAGTAAGGGGTGCGAGATTTGATTATTATTATTTCCAAGCGAGCAACCGCCTCGGAAATAGAGCATAAATTTTACATAAAAGTGGTAGTAGACATCGAACACCATATCCTAGCTGGCGGTGGCGAAATGCATTATGATTGCGAACAGGATTTATTAGAAAATGGTAGTCAGCAACAAAACCTTTGGGGCGCAGGTTATATGCCTTTAACTGGAAACGTAACTTACGATTCGCTAATAAACATCCGCTCACGTCAGAATCGCTCAATGGAGATTCTTGACGTTAAAATAAGAGAAAATGTAACTCAAATCGTAACTGAATTACTGGGGAAAACATGAATACAGCTTACTTAGATAAAGAACATTTTCAACATTACAATATTTCTACAAGATTAAGCCATTTGGCAGCACACCTTACTCAAATTCAATCGCTTACCATAAATAAAGCAGAGGAAAACGTAATCGTTAGTTTTATGCGTCAAAGTCTACATTTTATTGAATGGACTGTTCCTGAGTTAGTTGAGATTGATATTGATCGAGCCGCAGAATTAGTAGATTTGGGACGTATTATTGCTAGATGGCAACACAGTTGGAATAAAACCTATAAGTCAGCAAAATCTCGCAGTGAAATCGCTGATACTGCTGGTAAGCTATCAAAACGAGTCCAAGAAATCTCGGCGCACAGTACGGTGTAAATAAACCGAAAGTTATCTTGTATTTTAGGATAATAATTAAATAAAAGTCATTTCTCAATTTACCAACATATAAAAATTTAGTAATTTAAAAAAATGCTTAAAAAAGTTGGCGTTGCTGATTGAAAGTATGAATGCGTCTAAAGTACAAACGAAAAGAACTATAAAAACGTTGTTCAATCATGCTAAAAATGTAAATTCATACCCGGATTCAGCAACGCCAAAAAGTTTATCTGTGCTAATTTAAAATCGTCAAGTAGTTTTACTAAAAAAAGCATACAATTGGTTAATAATATAGAATTTTCATTGACAGCATTTTTTCATATAAAAACAGCATCTTTAACAAAAATAAAAATGTGTACCAAAAAGTTGATACATTACTCTTTACCAATAGAATGAGATTTGCGTGCTTTGCAAGTTGAAGTTTTGTAGTTATCTCAAGAAATGGGTAGTTATTGTTGCGTAACTCTCCCATCAATTAAGAGTTTTAGGATGAATCTCCCCATCTCCCCTGAAAAAAATCGCTCTCTTATTTGATGAATTTGAATTATTTATCTGGAACTGATAACAGTGGAGTAAACGCATAACTGCATTTCTTACATCGATAACTTTGATGTTTGTTGCCATCAGCTAATATCTGAAATCCATTTCTAATAAGCTCTTCTGACTTACAATTAGGACATTTTAAACTCGAAATTTTTGAATTTATTTTTCTAGTTTTTCGCTTGTCTGGTTCAGGAATAGGTATATTAATTGAATTAATTGCTTGTCTTTTAGCTTCTTCCCCACGCATATCGTACATAGCAGTGGTGTCAGCAGAAGCGTGACCTGCTAATTCTTTGACAGTAATTAAATCAACCCCCGCATACAATAAATTAGTAATAAAAGTTCTTCTGAAGTCGTGAACGGTAAATCCATCTAAACCAGCAATTTTTCCCCTGGTTTGTAGGGCTTTTAATATGCCTTGGTCTGACATTCTTCTATATATAATATTATGACCTCTACTAAAGGGATAAAGAAGTGGTCCAGGTTGTTTTTTTCTGAATTTAACCCATTCTTTTATAACTTTTACACCTTTAGGTGGAAGGTATACTACGCGGTCTAAATTTCCTTTACTATTGTGGATATGTAACGAGCAATTACGTGGTTTAAAATGGCTTAAGTCGAGACTCGTTACCTCACTACGACGTAACCCTACCATCAATATTCCAAGCAATGCAGTATCCCTTAAACCCAGATTAGAATTATCATCAAGACAATGCTTCCATAAAGTCGTAATTTCTGCGTCATTAAGTGCCCTTCCTTTTAGTAACCTTTTACCGCGCACGGAAGCAATATCGGCAGCTCGTGCGTATTGTTCTCTAGTTGTTAATTCCAGCCGCCAAGCCTCTTTGAGCGTCCTTCGCAAGGCACACAGCATTTTGTTAGCCATTGCAGGGCTATATTTTTCCATCAAAATAGACCGGATTATAGCCGTATGCTGATATTTAAGTTTTGACCAATTTAAGGTCGTTGCATCGCATTGGTTATCAGTTAATAACTTAGCAATAGTATCCAAAGCCTCGCGCATTGTCCGACGAGAGCCTTCACCGAGCGAACGTAAGTAAACCTCAGCTGGTTGCAGGGTTAAAGGTACTGGCTGGGTTAAAGCTAATGGATTATCCCGGTTTTGATTGTCTCCGATATTTAGCGGCTTGTCGTCGGACATTTCCTTAAATTAAATAGTCACCCTCAAACATTTTCTATTAGTTGGGGTCACTATTTCAAATTTTGCCAAAGTTGTTTTAATTTCTGAGAATTGTATCTATTACCATACTGCTACTTAGAATTAGCCGCAGCAAAGAAAACGATAAGCCACATTGCCTAAGATGTTGTAACAGGTAAGCTCTTGGCAGTGATTGATGAGCGTTAAAGGCATTGAGCCAAGATACGTGTAAAAACCGGCAACATGGTCTATAAACTCTTGCTATGTCTAGCTTTCAAGTATATAGGGTGGAAGTTTCATTGCAGCTTCCAATGGCTGGGGAATTGCTGTAAATTCACCACATAATCTCCGTATTTTTTGATATATCTGGTCACGTAAGGACTCAAAGCTTTAAGATATCTACGATTAACCTCTTCTCCCTGTACGGATAGCATCTGAATCGCCAACGACATATCTAATGTCTGACATAGCACTTCCCAAAAAAATGCTTATATCACAAGCATAAAACGATGTGGGAGCAAAGATAATAATTTAAGTTTTAATTCTCTTCCCGCTATTGCGATTGGAATAAGTAATAAACAAGGATAATTTTGACGTTTGGTAGAGGCAGATAAACTTCCGGTTTGCCCAATTACAAATACTATTTCAATCAAAGAAGGTAAACTAATTGTAATAAGTAAGACCAGTTTAAACCGTTAACAACAACCAATAGCTTCTGTGAGTGACAATCAACCGACTGACTACGCTGCCATCATCCGCGCTGCACAAAGTACAGTAGCGGAACCACCAGAATGGTTAACTACAGGAAAACACGTCTACTCTCCCGAATACGGAGTAGGGGAAGTTATGGCAATACTGGGCAAACGTTTGATTATTCAGTTCGTTGAAGAAGTTAATCCTGCTCAATTTAAGGATTGGGAAGATGCACTCACTAAAGGTTCAACAGAGATGTCGGGCTGGAATCCCTATTCTTCTAAAAGGTAGGGAGGAAAGCCTGACCAATAAACTAACATCGCTACGCGATACGGCTTACTATAGCTAGTTGACAAAAAATGTTCACCAGCTATAAAGTAATTATGTTGTTGATGAAGTTTTTTCTAGTGAAGCAAGCCATTACAGCAAAACTAAAACTAGAGTTGTCTGATAGCCAAAAACAATTGGTCAGACAGACAACTTTGGCATATCGTGATGCTCTAAATTATGCTTCTCACGTAGCTTTTGAGAACAATAAAATGTCTTCTGGAGTAGCTTTACAGAAAAAAGTTTATCACCAGCTTCGTTCTGTTTTTGGTTTACCTGCCCAAATGTCTTGTAATGTCCCAAGGCAAGTAGGTGCTACCTATAAATCTTTGTGGACTAAAGTTAAACAAAACTCTGAAGCTATTAAATCTGGTAGAACCAAGAAAAGATACAAAGGATTGGACTCTGCACCTAAATTTGTTTCTAGAACTTGCGCTCTTAACTACAAAAGAGATTATTCTTTTGTCAAAGATAAAGTAAGCTTAATTACTTTATCTGGCAGAATAAAAGTCAATTATTCTGGATACAACAAGCATTTAGAATTAATTAAAAAAGGTGTAAAAATAGGTGCTGCCTCTATCTGGTACGACAAATCTAAAAAGAACTATTACTTATTAGTTAGTCTAAATTTAGAAGTACCAGAAATAAAACCAGAAGACATTAAGCAAATTAAAGGGGTGGATGTCGGTCAACGCTATCTAGCTGTTGCGACTAATATCCAAAATCAGACTCAGTTTTTCTCTGGTAAACAAGTTAGGCATAAAGCTGACAAATATCATAAAGCTAGAAAATCACTACAGCAGAAAGGCACTCGTTCGGCAAAGAGAAGATTTATTTCTTTGTCTGGGAGAGAGAGACGGTTCACTGCTGATGTTAATCACTTGATTAGCAAAAAGATAGTTTCTCCTAATACTTTGATTGGATTAGAAAATCTTTTGCATATTCGTGAAAGAATAACCCGTAGAAGCAATAAAAAAGCTTCTTCTAAGCAAAGAAAAGCTAATAGAAATCGCTCTCTATGGGCTTTCGCTGAGTTACATTCATATTGCGATTACAAAGCAATATTGTCTGGTTCTCTGGCGGTTAAAGTACCAGCGCAATTAACAAGTCAGTGTTGTCCTAAATGCGGTCATGTTTCTAAACAAAATAGACCGAATAAGGGACTAACATTTAGCTGTGTTGCTTGTAATCATACCTTGCACGCCGATTTAGTAGGAGCGAGAAACGTCGCATTACGAACGATGCTCTTGAGGCAAGACTTTGAGAGTACGGGGCGAATTTCAGCCGTCCCTGATGTATCGCATGAAGAAACCAAAGCTAATTACCTTTCGAGGTTTTTAGAATTGAGGTGGAGCGCAGATGCAATCCCTACCTTCAGCGAAGCAAGGTAGGGTCGTTGAATTTCGCTAATCGACAAGCATACTGGGGAGACTTTAGAAAAAATGTCCCTCCCTCTGGCACACCGGGAGGTATTTCCCCAAGCTATCTATTTTCTCCAAGATGAAAGTGGAGAAATTATTGCTTACCGCAGCGAAAGTTTAGATGAAGTACGAGGAGAAGCAAAACTGGCTTTTTTAGCTAAAAATACAGATTTATATACCGAAGCGGAATCAGAACTTGACATTCAACCCCGCAGCTTACTGGCACAACCCCAAATTATTCCCACTCATATCAAAGATGGCAGATTGCGCTTAAGTCTGGTTTGGGGAGAAATTACCAATTCTGTCACTGGCTACAGGTTAATGAAACGTACTTACGGGAGAACTTGTAAAAATCAGAACTGTAGCAATTATAAGAAACCACTCGAAGGTAAAACCTGTTCCCAATGTAAACGTCCTATATATTCGGCAGAAGTCACAAACCTTCAGTCAGAAGTAGTATTTGAGGAGCCATACATTACTAAATATCAAGCACCTTGCGTGTTGGTTGAGTTCAATGAAGGGCTACAAACAGCAATTACTACGGAAGTTAATCGATGTAAAAAAGAAATTATGCAATGTTATGGTGAATATAGGGACATTCCGGAACAATTCAAAGCTTTGTGGACTAGCGCCTCCCATTTTACTGCACTGCACAGCATACAACACCAAATAGTCAAAGCTGTACCGTTGGTGGTTTTATCTTCCAGTTTGGATGTAGACGGAATTGTCATGGAAAAAGAAGGGAAAACTACTGGTTATTTTTATGATACTAGTGAAGGTGGTAATGGTGCAGCAGAAGCAATATTCCATCAATTATCTCGTTTTGCTGCTAAAGCCTACGCATTAGCAGTTGAATGTGATTGTGAAGGGGGCTGTCCTCGGTGTTTACACTCACCTGGTTGTCCGCAGAAGAACTTAGGATTGCATAAAGATGTTGGGTTGTTTTTGTTGGATGCGATTAGTCAAAATAATTCTTAATTAAGAAATGTCAAATAATGATATTACAATTTACATATAGTGATAGCAATTTTAGATTGCTATAAATTTATTAATTTCTAATAAGACTTGGTTTACTAAAGTTAAGCTATAAACTCTGGATTCTTTAACTTTCACCACCTATAGTACAAAAACACGATCATACGTGACAAGAAAAGGGTAAAAAATTTAAGCCAATAGGAAATACTACGACTTAAGATGGAAGGCGATAGCCCGTTTACGCAGTGAGTCGTTAGACTAAGGGTGACGGACGACTTTGCGTATCGCACTTTTCGATTACATACGATTTGGATGGATGGGGGATATAGAGGATAAGGATTTATGCGATTCAAAAATCAAATCGGATTATTGTAGCTTGATTATCGGCTCTATTTAATAGTTGGGAGATAGTTAACCAAATGCTTTTATCCGTTTCGTTAATATGTGAAACGAATATTACTTGATTATTGGATTGATTATAGGTAAATAAATCACCTCTGCTATCAGGAGCTGATAACGTTAATTCTTTAGCATTATTATCAATAACAATATTATATTTTTTACCTGATAATTTTTGGATATTAGGACTATTCTCTGTAAAATCATCAGCAAATCTTTCTTTGAAACGATTAATAATGGGGTATATTTCCTGGATTATTTTTAATCTATCATTGTAATAATCAAATATTTCTTGTGGCAAACATTGTATTATCCATTGTGGTATTTCTCCAGATGATTGAACTATTTGATTACTTTCTAATAGTAAAACTTTCTGATGTCCTAATTCTGTTGAATTATCATATATTATAGCTTTATCTGCTAATAATAAAGCTAATGGTAGATTTAACAGGCTTCGTTCATAGCGACGGCGTATGTCTAATGGTGGTACATTATGCCCACCCCGCTGAACTCTTAATTGAACTCTGTTAATACTGGTATCAATATTATTAATACCAATGTAGATTAAGCTTATTTCAAATCCTTTCGCCTTAGCCTTATCCATTATTCTCAAATAGTTGTTACCACTTAAAGTAGTTTCAGCAATAAAGCTTTGACCATTATCCAAATAATTTCTAGTAAGATTGATAGCTTGTCTCCCTGCTGCAATGGAAACACTTTCTGGTGAAGAAGGATTTATTCCTCTTGCAATAGCGTCTGGGTCTATTATTGGTAAGTTAGACCTCTGAAAAGTTCGTCTTGTCAAAGTACTTTTACCAGAACCATTAGAACCAGCGATAATTATTAGAATAGGTTTTGATTTCATCCTTATTTATGCATTTTTATTAACATAAAAATAGTTATGATGTTTATAAATATCTTAATAAAATGATAAGTTAAGATTTAATTTCACGAATAATGACTGGTTGGTCATTTACCATTTTATACTCGTATTTAGTACCATCAGATTTTTCCATTATAGGAATTTCCCCTTCCATATAAAAAATATCTAAACCATGTTGTTTGTGTTCGGCAATTTCTTTTCTTACTCCTGCTTGTGCATTTTCAGTAAGTTTGTTCGCCCAATCTAAGAATTCTTTACTATCCATAGTTCATGTCTTATCTCAAGAACAATTTAAATCTTAATTGATTATAATACTGGAAATGTAGCAAGGTCTCTTCATTTTTATGTTTAATACTGTTGCAACAATTTTAATCTTATTATGCGGTTTTATTTGTAATCGCTCATCGATTTATTTCTACCTTAATGTTGACAAACTCACCCAGCCGTAAATCGGTGCTTTCATATTTTGAACCCATTGGGAGAAATAATAACGTAGAGTGTAGCTTGTGATTAATATTCCAATTGCAGTAATAGTTACTGTAATTGGAATATTTCTTGTACAAAAATAAAAATGTAGTAAGAACTTTTATCTTACTTAAAATAAGTTTAGAGTAACTACCTTCTCGCAACAAATCTTAATACTGTGTAATTACTGCCATCGAAGGTTTTTATGCATTTATTTAGACTTATGATTATATACTAAGAAATTCTAATAACGACACGTAATAAGTACTGGAATTAGTGGAAGATATTTGTATGATAATAATGGGATGTCTGACGGCAATCCGTAAAACATCGGTGGCAATTATGACACTTCAATTCCGATTCATTAGCGTTGGCTCAGCCAATTCCTTTGACGCTACTTACTTACGTTCGTTGAAGGTTCGAGGCGAACGATGCGCGAGGCATTAAATGCGATCGCCCTGGTTGTAGTTTGCTTTTAAGTCCTTTGGGTAAAACTCATAAAGTTGTACAAGTAAATCTGATAAAGTCAGATATTGTCCAAAGCAAGAATCTTAATGTCAAAAACACCAAACTGGCAACCTGTCAGCCAATTACCCCTGATCGCTCAAATGATTGATGGGGAATTAACCGACACCCAAAGCCAATATCAAAACCTACAACCTGCTGTAGCTCGACCTCATGTCCTTGACGATTATACTGTAAGGCGATTAATTAAGGTGTTTGGAGAGCGGCAAGAATTTTTTGGGATTTATGCCGAGCAACTATCTAGATGGAAAGCTCTCAACTTGAATGGTAAGCAGAAGCAGGAAGTAGAAAGAATTGAAAAGCAGTTGGAGAAGCTTATCGAAGTAAATGTTCAGATTGTGACTTTAGCTAACCAACTGCAACAAGGAACGATTGAGAAAGTATTAGGTAAATCGGATTTAGAACTTGGATTGGAAGCGCTAGGGAAAATTAAGTTTTAGGTGCAAACTGCATCATTAGATTTGAGTAATTACTGCTTCCACGGAATATGCTAAAGCTGCGGACTCCTATTTCATGGGGAAATAAGGTAGGGTTTGTAGTGCAGGTAGTTTGAATAAATCTAAATACAAGGAATATTAGGCACAGTCCTGCCAAGAACAAAGCATTACAAAATAAACACTGCCAATAACGTAAGTTGGGTTTTAGTCCGTTCAACCTAACCTACAATTTTTCGGTAATCTTAGAGCGGGACAGGAGTAGTGTCAATTTTGGTAAGAAGCGATATAACCTTTGCAATGATATACGCTACGCCTTTTTAACGCTTGTTACTGCTGCTGTGTTTTCCAACGTACAGAATTAATTAAGCATTTGAAACTCTCCCGCTATACCGTTAACAAAAGTTTTTAGTAAAATAAAGTATAAACTTTCGTGTATAAGCCTTATATAACAGTAGTTATACGTTATTAAAACTAGTAGTAAGAACTCTAATTCTCTATATCTACTCACGGCAAAAGTAAACTATGATAATAAAATTTTATTAAATATAATTTCAAGATTAATCGGAATTATCAATACGCAAGTAATAAATTATTTGATACAAATTTATACAAGTTATTACTTACCCTATCTGTTTCCTAAAATTGATTTTTGGTATAAGAAGAAATAGCGTTACATAAATACGGGATAAATTGTTTCTCATATTATTTCTTCAATAAAGCTTTTACCTTCCGCACCGTATTAACTTAAGCACCCACCTTCAATGCCGCTTTTCGGGCGCGATAGTCCTTCAGAAGAATGCAGCTGCGACACGCTGCGATGTTAGTCTGATTAAAATTCTTCATTCACATCTGTGTTGTTTTAGATATGAAGGTTGTGGATGAGTTAGAAGAGTAACAATGTAGCGAATGGCTTACCCCATCGCGCTTCGGGTGAAGCGCGAAGACACCGACAATTCTACAAACAAACTTTCGTTCGCACTGTCAAAGTCATCACTACTCACTACCAATAAATACAGATGTTACTAATGAACTTTAAACATGGAAACGCAAGCTACATAAGTCTCAATCAGTCGTCTTAATGTATTGTAAATACTTGAATAATTTGCTACATTGCTACAAAATAGGTAACTAAATAATTTTTTCAAGCTGCATCTACCGATGACCAATTCTCAGCCAGCATCTCCCAACTTTGGATTCCTTGCGCCACATGATTCGCAGTTAGTGCGGTTGGGTACGTTGGCAGAACGGTACTTTGCAGATGACCCCAATACTTGTTTAATCAAACTACGGCAATTTGGCGAACTCTTGGCGCAGTTAGTAGCAGCTAAAGCGGGGATGTACGTGTATGATGAGCGTCAAATTGATTTATTACGCCGTTTGCGGGATAAGAATATAGTCGTCGGGAAGGTATATCGCTTATTTGATGAATTACGGTTTGTAGGTAATAAAGCTAACCACGCATTAGAAGACGACAGCCGCACGGCACTAAGTAATCTTAAATATGCTAGGGAACTGGGTGTATGGTTCCACAAATATACAACTAAGCAACGCAACTTTGAACCCGGTGCATTTGTTCCACCACCCAATCCCAAACAGGAAACATGGGCGCTCAAGGAAGAACTTGCCAAACTCCAAGAAGAATTAAATGCTAGTCGCAGTAAAGCGGAATTAGCGCAAATCAAGGCACAGCAGGAAGCACAGCTTAGGATATCGGCAGAAGAACTTGCTTATGATGCAGAAGCAGCAAAGGTTGAAGCACTAAACCATCTTGCTACAATTCAACGATTAGCCGAAACCCAATCCCCGCAAAAAATTCAAGAAACCATTCAGGAAGCGCAAATTGCCGGGGATAAGGTAGACATTGACGAACGAGAAACCCGCCGTCTTATTGATGCACAACTGCGAGAAGCTGGATGGGAAGCCGATTCGGAGAATTTTACTTATGCTAACGGTACTCGTCCCCAGAAAAATAAGAATATGGCGATCGCCGAGTTTCCGACTGAAAACGGCAGGGCTGATTATGCGTTATTCGCGGGGTTGCAAATCGTTGCGGTAGTAGAAGCCAAGCGTCGGAGTAAGGATGTTGCTGCGGATATTGAGCAAGCAAAGCGCTACAGTCGAGGATTTAAAATACCTTCTCTCAAACAAAACAGCAACGCTACTCAAATAGAATACTTTACTGCTGGTGCATGGGGAGAATTTAAAGTACCATTTGTCTTTGCTACTAACGGACGGGATTTCTTGCAGCAGTTGCGTACTAAAAGCGGTATTTGGTTTTGCGATTTGCGCCGTACTCAAAACCTGAGCCGTCCCCTTACTACTTGGTACAGTCCCCAGGGGTTGCTTGACTTATTAGAACAAGATATAGAGCTAGCACACCAAAAACTTCAGCAGGAAGGTTTTAATTACAACCTTGAATTAAGGGAATATCAAATCCTGGCAATTGAGAAAATAGAAGCAACACTATCAGAAGATATTCGCAGTATCTTAGTAGCAATGGCAACCGGGACGGGGAAAACCAAAACCTGTATCGCCCTGGTGTATCGCCTGCTCAAAACCAAACGGTTTCGCCGGGTATTATTCTTAGTAGACCGCAGCGCCTTGGGAGAACAAGCCGTCAATGCTTTCAAAGATACGCGGATGGAAAGTTTACAAACTTTTGCTGATATTTTTGATATCAAGGAACCGGGTGAAGGCGCACCGGATAGGGATACTAAGGTGCAAATTGCTACGGTACAAAGCTTTGTCAAACGTCTTTTTTATCCCTCAGACGATGCCACTATACCCACCGCCGACACATACGACTGTATTGTAGTTGACGAATGCCATCGGGGATATCTGTTAGATAGAGAACTCAGCGAAACCGAACTTACTTTCCGCGATTACAACGATTATATTTCTAAATATCGTCGCGTACTCGACCATTTTGATGCGGTCAAAATAGGTTTAACTGCCACTCCAGCCCTACATACTACGGAAATATTTGGCGACCCCGTTTATACCTACAGCTATCGTAAAGCAGTCATAGAAGGTTGGCTGATAGACCACGAACCACCCATCCGCATTACTACCAGACTCTCACAATCGGGAATTTCTTGGCAAGCTGGGGAAGCAATGGAATATTTTGACCCCGCAACTGGTGAAGTCGATTTGGTTCACGCCCCCGATGAAGTCACAATTGAGATAGAACAATTTAACAAGCAGGTTATCACCACCGAATTCAATCGCGTAGTTTGCGAAACCCTAGCGCCAGAAATTGACCCCTCAATGCCAGAAAAAACGTTGATTTTCTGCGTTACTAATGACCATGCGGATATTGTTGTAGACCAACTCAAGCAAGCCCTGGAGAAGGAATACGGCAGCGTAGATGATGATGCTGTCATCAAAATAACTGGTAATGCTGATAAACCATTGCATCTGATCCGACGCTTTAAAAACGAAGCCAATCCCAAGATAGCAGTTACCGTAGATTTGCTGACAACGGGTATCGACGTACCGCCAATTTGTAACTTAGTATTTATCCGTCGCGTTAACTCCCGCATCCTCTACGAACAAATGTTGGGACGTGCTACCAGACGCTGTGACAATATTAATAAAGAAGTATTTCGGATATTTGACGCTGTTGATTTATATAATGCGATCGCCCCTTTCAACCAGATGAAACCAGTCGTTGTCGATCCCAACATCACCTTTACGCAACTGGTAGATGAATTGGACAAGGAAAGGAATGCAGTAGCTTCTCAAGACATCGTAGACCAATTGCTTGCCAAACTACAGCGCAAACATCACAGCATCAGCGACACCAACAGTCAAAATATAGAAACAGCGGCGGGAATGCCTTTAGATGATATGGTAGAACACCTGCGCCAAGCTTCCCCACAAGAGGTAAAACAATGGTTTTCCCAACGTAAAGCGTTAAGCGAAGCTCTACCGAAGGTAATCGCCCAAATGTTGGATGCTAAAGACGGGGGCAGAAAACCGATATTAATTTCCCACCACGATGACGAAGTTATTAGTATAGAAAGAGGTTACGGTAATGCCGAACAACCAGAAGATTACTTAGATAACTTCCAGACCTTTTTGCGAGAAAACATTAATAAAATTCCTGCTTTGATGGTTGTTACCCAACGCCCCCGCAACTTAACCAGAGCGCAGTTGAAAGAATTGCGTATGCTATTAGACCAAGCCGGATACAAAGAAACTTATTTACAAGAAGCATGGCGACACTTTACCAATCAAGATATTGCTGCAAGTATCATTGGTTTCATTCGCCAAGCAGCTATCGGGGATGCACTTGTTCCCTACTCGCAACGGGTAGATAAGGCAATTAATAAAATCCTCGCTGCTCAAAATTGGACTACTCCCCAACGCAAGTGGTTGGAAAGAATCGGAAAACAATTAAAAGTAGAAACCGTTGTAGATAAAGAAGCATTCAACACCGGGGAATTCAAAGCGCAGGGAGGATTTAACCGGATTAATAAAGTGTTTCAAGGGAAGTTGGAAACAATTTTAGTACAGATTAATGATGCTTTGTGGCAAGATGTGGGATGATTTAAAATCTGTTAGTTCGTAATTAATTAATCAATCTCTTGAATTTTTAAAGCTAAATCAATTATAAATTTCAGCAAAAATTTAGCATCTTCTTCCGTATAATTTTTATTAGATTCACCTTGAAGTACAAAATTACCACCACTAAAAACATTTGCATAAGGCAATTCTTTTAGAAAATGATTGTATTCTTTGACAGATATACTACAAAGATTAATTATGCTAGCTTCTCTTAGCATTTCCATATAATCAGATATATATTTTAAGACATCTCTGACGTGAGAGCTAATCTGTCTATCAAAAAATGTCGCTGCATTTACCAGATTTCTATCAACTTCAGGAATAAAACGCTTTATTTTGTAAAATAGTATTGCCTTCACTTTAGCAATTTCATCTACACAAGATTTATAATCTTTAATACTTAAATTTTTCTCAGCTTCCTTAATCAGTAACCTAATTTCATCTGATGCAATTAAATCTGACATTGATATATTATCAAAATCTTTTTTAAAGTACAATTCAAAAATTGTTTTTAAATAAGCTTCTGCATAGCCATGAAATTTTTTAGCTTCTGATTTATCCGGTAATATACCATAGTGTTTAAAATTAACTCTTGCTTTGTTTAATTCTTGAATTTTCGCCTTAAATGGAATTTTTATAGATAGCTTATCATCTAATTCCTGATGAACCTTATCTAAAAGTACCGTGAAAGATTCCTTCTCTTTTACATTAAGCCCTAAATCTTTGGTAACTAACCATATTACACTTTCAACAGAATCTTGAAAAAGCGATATTGCAAGCCCCGCAGAAATAGGGTCATTTTGTAAAGAATACTTTTCTCCTTCTTCAAATAATCGCTTTATTAGTAATAACTGTTCAATCATACTATTGCCCTCCTATGACATTAAACGGCTAAAATTGTTTTCAATATCTCCATTAGCCTTGATTGTAACAATTATGAATTATTTTTGTAGTTTTTAATAATACAAAAAGGAAAAAATGTATTTGTCAATCTTAAAATTGTGTCGATAATGGACAGGAAAGTAGAATTAGTACCACAAATATGCAAAAATCATAGTTTTGGTATCTTACTCACGTATTTAAATTATTAACCTTGAGCGCAACTACTGATATCGTCCAAAAACTCTGGAATCTCTGCCACGTACTGCGGGATGATGGGATTACTTATCTCGCTTATGTGACGGAGTTAACATATTTGCTATTCCTAAAAATGGCGCGGGAAACGGATACGGAAAGCCAAATCCCTGAAGGTTATCGCTGGGAAAATTTAGTAACTTTAGAAGGCATCGAACAACTAAACTTTTACCGCGCCGCGCTGCTAGAATTGGGTACTAATACAAATTCTCCACGGATACAGGCAATCTTCGCTAATGCTCAAACCGCACTCAAACAGCCGCGCATTCTCAATAAGCTGGTTAAAAGTATAGACGATTTGGACTGGTATTCCGCTAAAGAAGAGGGATTGGGCGACCTTTACGAAGGACTTTTAGAAAAAAACGCCTCAGAAAAGAAATCCGGTGCGGGACAATATTTTACACCGCGTCCGTTGATTGACTGTATGGTTAATTTAATTAAACCGCAGCCGGGGGAACTAATACAAGATCCCGCAGCGGGTACTGGTGGATTTTTGATTGCAGCCGATAGATATATCAAAGAGGAAACCGCAGAATTATTTGACTTACCCCTCGAAATACAGGAATTTCAACGTACAAAAGCATTTTACGGCATTGAGTTGGTACAAGATGCCCACCGCTTGCTGTTGATGAATATGCTGCTACACGGGATAGAAGGGGAAGTTAGTTTGGGTGATACGCTTTCTTCTAACGGACAGCGCTTGTCTAAAGCTAATATTATCCTGACAAATCCCCCCTTCGGTACTAAAAAAGGTGGCGGTTTACCTTCTCGCGATGATTTTACTTACCCCACATCCAACAAGCAGTTAGCATTTTTACAACATATTTATCGGGGACTGAAGCCAGAAGGACGCGCAGCGGTGGTTTTACCGGATAACGTGTTGTTTGAAGACAGCCAAGGAAAGAGCATCCGCGCCGATTTGATGGATAAATGCAATTTGCATACTATTCTGAGATTGCCTACGGGTATTTTCTACGCTCAAGGTGTTAAAACCAACGTCTTATTTTTCCAACGGGGAACCACAGAAAAAGGTAACACCAAGCAAATTTGGTTCTACGATATGCGTACCAATATGCCGACGTTTGGTAAACGCACCCCCTTAACTAAAGAACATTTCCAAGAATTTGAAACTTTTTACGGAGATGACGCGAATGGGGGAAGCGATCGCGTAGACACGGGAGAAACCGGACGTTGGAGGTGTTTTAGTCGAGAAGAAATCGCCAAACGGGGAGAAAACCTTGATATTACTTGGTTGCGGGATGAAAGCTTGCAGTCAGGGGAAGATTTACCAGAACCAGATGTAATCGCAGCGGAGATTATGACCAAATTGCAAACCGCGATGTCAGAAATGGAAGCGTTAACGGCTTTGTTGTCAGGAGAAGAAACCCAAGAAGATGAACCGATTCTAGAATAAAAGCAAGAAATCAATCGGTGAGGTTGAAAATGACTGCACAATTACCAATCGCAACAGAAGTTATTCCAATGGTGTTAAAATTTCATCCCGTTATTAGCATGACGGATGAGCAATTATTTGAATTTTGTCAGCTAAATAAGGATTTCCGCATCGAACGTAAAGCCAATGGAGAAATTGTGATTATGTCCCCTACAGGTTCGGAAACTGAACAACGCAATTTTGATTTAATAGTTCAGTTAGGTATATGGGTTAAGCAAGACGGTACGGGTGTAGGGTTTGGTTCGAGCGGTGGTTTTACATTACCATCTGGTGCTGTACGTTCCCCGGATGCTGCTTGGATAAAAAAGACACGTTGGGAAGCAATACCAGCCGAATTACGTAAAAAATTCGCTCCTATCTGTCCGGAATTTGTAGTGGAATTGCGTTCGGAAAGCGATAGTTTGAAGGACTTACAAGATAAGATGCTCGAATATATTAATAATGGTGCTTTATTGGGATGGTTAATTGATAGAAAAGAACGCAAAGTTTATATTTATCGTCCAGATACTACGGTTGAGGAATTAGATAATCCTTCAACATTAAGTGGAGAAGATATTTTATCTGGATTTGTGTTGGATTTAAGTAGTATTTGGTAAATACTTCACTTGTTAAATAGAAGAAATATAATAATACATTTAATTCAACTCTAGGAAAATCAACTATGCAAAGTATTAAATTAAAAAAACGTGTCGGAGAAGATGGTATTTTACATTTAGATATTCCCTTGGGAATGAAAGATAAAGAAGTAGAAGTAATGGTAATTTATCAGTCAGTTGAAACAACACAAATACCAGAAGACTTAGGATATCCCCCCGGTTTTTTTGAACAAACTTATGGAAGCTGTCAAGATGACCCAATTGTTATTGATTCCGAGGGAGATTTTGAACAAAGGGAAGAAATTGTGTGAAATATTTGTTAGACACTAATGTTTGCGCTCGTTATCTTAATGGTAAATCGCCAGCAGTAAGAGAACGCATCCGAGCAACAAATAGAGATGATATTGCAGTTTGTTCGGTTGTTAAAGCAGAACTATTTTATGGTGCAATGCGGAGTAATAATCCACAAAAAACACTCGCCAATCAGCAACAGTTTCTCAATTTATTTGTATCGTTACCTTTTGATGATAATGTTGCTCTTATTTATGGAGAAATCCGCGCACAATTAACAGCGTTGGGAACTCCGATTGGTCCTAATGATTTTCAAATTGCAGCGATTGCTTTAGCGAATAATTTAATTTTGGTTACGCATAATACGCGGGAATTTAGTAGGGTGGATGGGTTACAAATTGAAGATTGGGAGGAAGAGGGGTGATAAAAAAACGAGAGTATTTATTTGAATTAGCAAGCGGTTGGGAATGGACTAATTTTGAAGAGTTAGCAGAATCTATTCCTAACGCACTTAAGGCTGGACCATTTGGCTCGGCTCTTAAAAAAAGTTTTTATGTGCAAAAAGGTTATAAAATTTATGGGCAAGAGCAGGTTATTAAAGAAGACCCATTTTATGGTGATTATTATATAGATGAAAAACGATATGAAGCACTTAAATCTTGTGCTGTCAAACCGGGAGACATTCTTATAAGTTTAGTTGGAACTATTGGAAAAGTTTTAATTTTACCAGACGGTATAGAGCCTGGAATTATTAACCCACGTCTCGTAAAACTAAGTTTAGAAAAGAAACTGATATTAGCTGATTATATTAAAAAGTATCTTGAATCTTCTTTGGTTCGCAACTATCTTTCTAGCTTGTCTCATGGTGGGACAATGGACATCTTAAATCTTACCATCTTAAAAACTTTACCGATTACCCTCCCACCTCTCAACGAACAAAAGCGAATAGTAGCGAAAATCGAAGCGCTACAAACGAGAAGCCAACGGGTAAAAGAAGCAATTGACGCAATACCGCAATTATTAGACCAATTCCGTCAATCTGTCCTCGCTGCTGCATTCCGTGGGGACTTGACTGCTGATTGGCGCGAGAATAACCCCGATGTGGAACCTGCTTCAAATTTAATTTCATTAATAAAAATACCTTCACCAAACCATCATTTAGATGTTTTTGAAAAAAGTTCTGATTATGAGTTGCCATCATCATGGGTTTGGGTTCAGCTTGGAAAACTTGGCTTATTAGTTGGTGGAGGTACACCCTCAAAAAGAAATTTTGAATTTTGGAATGGTAATATTCCTTGGGTCAGCCCAAAGGATATGAAGCGAGATAGAATTAATGATTGTACAGACCATATATCGGAAGAAGCAATTAATAAATCTTCTACCAAAAAAATTCCTAAAGGCTCGATTTTGTTTGTAGTTCGTGGAATGATTCTTAATCATACTTTACCTGTGGCAATAACTGATGCTGTAGTAACAATTAATCAGGATATGAAAGCCCTTGTTCCAGAGTTAAGTGAGATGAGTGAATATTTATTAATTGCTAGTAAATTCGTTTCAAAGAAAATTTTATTTCGAGTCAAAGCTGCAACTCATGGAACTCGAAGACTTGAGTCTCCAATTTTAAAAGATTGGGCAATTCCTATTCCTCCTTTGAGAGAACAAAAAGAAATAGTTTGTCAAATACAATCTTTTTTCAAAGCTGCTGACACTATCGAACAACAATACCAAGAAACCAAAGCCAATCTTGACTTACTAAATCAATCAATCCTTGCTAAAGCATTTCGTGGAGAACTCGTACCCCAAAACCCTAATGACGAACCCGCATCCATCTTATTAGAACGCATCCGCGCAGAAAGAGAAAAACTTCAACAGCAAACCAAAGCTGCTAAAAAATCTAAAGGTAAAACTACTAAAAGTCGGAGTAAAAAAGCACCGCAGCAACCGGAAGAAGCAATTCAGCTAGAATTACCGGGGATGGAGGAGTAGGAATGTTATTTCACCCCTGCGTCTTTTTTTCAAACTTTTCAATTGCTTTATTCAAGTAATGTTCATTTAGTTGTTTTAAACAATATCCGCTTATCTTACCCTTTCTAGTATCAGCTTCTTTTAACAATAAATCCCTTACAGATTGTAGCCAATCTAATTCTTCTAATAATTGTTTATTAATATCATCAAATTGATATCGTTCAGTTAATGCCCAACCAACACGTCGTCTGTCTTCAAATTCCATCTCTAAAAGTTTTTCTACAAAGACAGATGGTTCTATATAATTTAATATTGGAGTATCACAGTATATTTGTTCTGGAGAATTACTTATACAAATCATCCCATAAAACTTCCGTGTATCATTCTGCATGATAGCAAGTAAATCTTGAGCATCACCGGGCATACTTTCAACCTTTGCTAAGTCTTGAACTTCTTCAATATAAGAACAAAATTCTTTGAATTCTTCAAACTCTTTCCCTTGATAACCAAGTCCAGCGTAAGCACTTCCAATTATATCATCAGCAGAAACATATCTATTATCAGGAATATCTAATTTTTTATCATCCTTTAAATAATTGATATAAAGTTTTGACTCTTCAAGAATTTCTTCTTTACTTTTGTGATATACCTCAATATCGGAGAACATTAAGAAAAGTCCCGTAATATGCTTAATAATTCCAAGTTCAATAAACTGTCTGTTAGTATATTCTGATTCTACTTTTTTAAGTAAATTATCAAACTCATCATCAAAAAGGTAGGAAAAGTGCCATAATCTAATCCAGTTAGGAGTGTTTTCATCTTGAAAATATTTGCTATTTAATAATGATGTTTCTAGTTCCCGCGTATTTAAAATACCTTTGTCAAAAAATGTTTGCCACCATACCTTACCTAAAAATGGCTCATATAAGCCCAGTTCGGGGTATGTGCTAATAATTTTTTTAAGTTTAGTTTCTTCTTCATTATTTTCATTAGTTACTGAACTAAGTGCTTGACGCTTTAGAGCCATCTTTCTCTGCATAGCTTCACTTGTATATCCATTCTCTAATTTACTAATATCTGTCGCAAGCATATTTCCACGTTTAATTTCAATAGAAAAAGCCATAAGCACTTTCAGGATGTCTTGAAGAATCTCTGGTTTACTTGTCGCTTTTTCTGGTAAAACTTCATAAATTCTGTCAAAATCTAATATGATCTGTCTTAAACATCTTAAATTTTCATAGTTTGCTTTCTGGTATAATATTTCTATTAATTCAATATTATTGGATAAAAACTGACTAGCACATGAATTCTCTACTATAGCGATAAAACTTTCTAATGCTCCTTCAAAATCAAGCGATACAGCAAAAGTTTTACCTATTAACTTTTCCTTAATAACTTTATAGCTAGTACTGGAATTATCTTTACTGGAATTATCACTTCTGGAATTATTAATATCTGGTTTTAACAATTCATCTTCATTAGCAACGATAATTACTTTTAAATCATCGTGTTCTACAAAATTGTTAATATAACCTAATAAATTGCTAATATCTATTTTACAACGCTCTAAATCATCGAATATCAAAATAGTTTCATTGGTAATTTTAAGATATTCAGGGACGTTTATATCTGGAATGCCAAAACTCCATGTTCCATCATCTTTACCATCATTATTTAAATCAATTTTTAATGTTCCTTTTAATAAACCTTTAAAAAGTCCTCCGGAAACTTTTCTTACTATTGCCATTTCCTTTGATGCCCAAAAAGGATTCAACTGCTGAAGAAAAGCTTCTCCTATCTCAGTAAAACTAGTTATTCCATTAAGACTGACATACAAACATTTTTGCTTTTTTGCTTTTAACTTATCGCGGTACTTTTCAATAAACCATGTTTTCCCACATCCCCATTGTCCTTTTAATAAAACGGCGAATCCAGGAGCATGAGATAATTTACAGTAGTAATCTAAATACTCTTCAATATGGCTGTTAATTGACTTATTGTCTTGAGTCATTTTTGATTTCATCCTAAATACAGAACCCTTGACCAACTGCATATAAAACTACCGAAGCATTTGATTGAGCAATTTAAACAATATTGGGTAATTTTAATGATAGTCTTTAAGCGGTAAAAATATCCAGAATGCATTATGCCTTTTTATCAAGTAGATACAGCAAATAAAAAATTACAACTTATAAAACCTAGTAACTTCACTAACTCACAATGGCTAGAACGAGAACACCTACAACCTTTATTTAGAGATAATCCTAAATCTATTGACCCAAATTTATTCATTGTCTCAGAAGAATTCACCAACTGGGAAAACAGTTCCCGCAGAATAGATTTACTCGCTTTAGACGAAGAAGCTAACTTAGTTGTTATTGAATTAAAGCGAGTAGAAGACGGCGGACATATGGAATTGCAAGCCCTACGTTACGCAGCAATGATTTCAACAATGGACTTGGAAGACGTAATTCACGCCCACGAACAGTTTCTTCTCAAACTAGGACTCGACTCCACCAACGCACGTTCAGATATTAATAAATTCTTGGGTTTAGAAGCAGAAGAAGAAGGCTTGATTAGTAATACTCCCCGGATTATCTTAATTGCTCCTAGCTTCTCCCAAGAAATTACCACAACAGTTTTATGGCTCAACGAAGCCGGAATTGATATCCGTTGTATGGAAGTAAATCTTTACAATATTAATGATTCCGAATTCCTAAATATAGAACAAATAATTCCCTTACCTTCAGCAGAAGATTATCAAATTAAAATAAGAGAAAAAACCAATCAAGCAGTAAGAGAAGCATCCAACAAACAGCGCCGAGAAAAAAGCATCAAAACCTTAATAGATAATAATATTCTCACTGATGGTAGAAGAGTTCAACTGATACGTTCCCCTAAATCCGAATTAGATTTTAAAGATATTGAAGAAAAAGCCAAATATGCCACATTTGAGAAGACTTCCCAAAAATTCAAATGGGACTTCGACGAGCAAATCTATTCTTTAAGCTCCCTGTGTAGAACTATTTGTCAACTATATAACGCTCCAATTGGTGCTGGCGCTTTCCCAGGCCCCGATTTTTGGGCTGTGGAAGGTGATGATAAACCACTATCGGAACGAGCTAAAGAATCGCTTTTGAATAAATAATATTTAGGTATAAAAAACATATACCCAAAAGCTAAATATTCTAGTTACCAACCATCACCATTATTTGCTAATTGTTCCAGGTACATTAAGAAGATCATGCAATCGCTTTTTTGCAAAGACTTAAAATTTTATAAAATTTATCTAAAGTCAATGAATTTTTAAATATTCTCTAATTTTAGGAGTAAATTTTCGTAAGCTACGATTAAAAAAGCTACTTAGTGACTGTATACCAATATTTAATTCTTTCGCAATATCTTGCCACGATTTTCCCTGCGACCTTGACAACAAGAGATATTGAAAATTAGCATTAGGATGACCTCTTATATGAGTATTATGAAATATATTATCTGGGTCTTCTTTTATAATTCGTATTAACTTTTCAGCATTTGATTCAAGTTCTTCATCTTCATTAAATGCAGGTATTTGTTCTAGTAATTCATCTGGATAAGAGAAAATGATGGCTTTCTTCTTATAATCCATTAAATTATCCATTAACCTATACTTAAAAATTCGGTCAATCCACGTAATTATTGAACCAAGTTCGGGATTGTACTTGTCAATATTTTTATTTATATATATTAAACATTGTTGTACAACTTCATCATAAATGGTATCAATTTTATATTGATTATAATAATAACTATAATAACTATTTTTTTGAGAAAAACGCTTATAAATTATATTTAATAGCTGGTTTATAGCTATTTGCCGTTGCCTTGATAATGGTGGATGTTTTTGAACTTCTATAGCTAGCTCGTTTAAAAATTTATTTTGTTCTTCTTTGGACATGGCAATAAAGAAAGTGAAGCGACTAATAAATAGATAAAAGACCACTACTAAGTTCCCTATAAAAAACTAATAAAAGCTTTGATAGTTAAGTCGATAGTGGTCTATTCTGTATTGCGGGCGAAGGAAGGATGCATGAAAAAGTTAATAGCACTACAGCTAAAACCCTTGTTCCAGAGATGCGCTCCCGTATGTTTACGGCATACCCAACAGAAAATACTTCTGGAACATCAACCTTCTACACAGTGATATAGCTTCACTATGCGCTGTAACGCCCACGCCCTCCGCTAGTCTTCTAGCTGACTTCTTCTCATTAACTTCTCAAGGCTTTCACTAGTATCCCTATCAAGCCGACGGGAGTCTGCAACAACGTTTGAGGTAAGCCCTACAACAGTGATAATTGTTCCCTCCGGCAAATTACCTGAAAACAAAAGCCCTACACCAACAACAGTGACCAAGGTATTTAGCAATATTACCGTGAGAGTGAGGTTAAAACTTAGACGGGCTTGACGAACGCGCTCCTTAATTATTATGTCTCGCTCTACTAATGGGCGATCGCCAGTCATAGGAAAGACATTAGCAGAATTTGATAGGCGCAAACGTTTTAAAAGCCGAAAAAACAACCAATTATTCTTGGATGTACTTCGGCGTTCAACCTTATACGTTTTGTCAATATTCATTTTTATTACTGATATTCCTGTGTATCGAAGTTTTATCGAGCGGCTAACTCTTAATAGTTAAGTCTAATTACATAGCTATGGCGTGTCAATACACAAAAAGTCCTAAGTGGCTTGGTGTTTATAAAAATTTACAAAGTACACCAAGCCCCAAGAGGACTTTTCAATTTATTTTTTATATACCCATTTCTCTCGACGCTCGGAGATGGGCTGCAAAGGTAAAAGTCAAAGTAGGTTATCCAATCCAAGTTAGCCGCTCGATAGGAATACCAGCTTTATTCAAATCCCTTCTACTTATATATCGGGTTTTGAGTTCCGGTTTTACGCAAAACCGGAACTATCGTTACAAAACTTAACAATCAACACCATAGCTAATATGCCGCTCTTGTTTCGATTGGAGTTGTGACAGCTTTTTTAGCTTACAACTTTTATACCCAGAACATACATATACAACCAAAATTTCCTCTTTTGTTCAAAAAGTTAATTAAGGAAGTCGTCAGGGAAGTAGTTCTTGTATGTCAACTTGTGCTTAATTTTTTGTAATTTCTCAATCGAGCTTCCTAATTCTTTCTCGTCGGCTACAATCATGCCTTTTTCCTTATCTAGGTCTAAAGATGAAAGGATATTAACTGCTGATTCTAGTTTCTGAATGTTATTCATATGAATTGATGTAGCACCCATTGCTAGCTATCAGTTTTTATTCCAGCATAAATTAAGTAGCTTTTCTTTTACATTATTCCCAATCTCCAATTATGGTAAATGCTGCCCAATAATAAGGAGCTTTCCATTGGTTATTAGCTTTATTACTATTCCACATTTCTAATTGAGCTGCTCGCAAAGCCTTGGATGGTGACAATCCTTTCTTTAACATTTTGGTATAAAATTTATCCATAAACGTAGCAGTTGCCCTATCATTTACCTTCCATAAACTGACCGCGACTCTTTTTGCTCCTGCATACATAAAGCCTCTCGATAACCCTATAAGCCCTTCTCCTTCAACCTGTTTACCTTTTGCGGTTTCGCAAGCACTTAAAGTAACGAGTTCGGCAGGTAAATTAAGGTTATATATATCGTTTAAACGTAAATAACCATCAGTATTATTTCCTGTTTTATCAATTAATGAAAAAACCAAACCCGAAGATGCGGGACGTTTTTCTGAAATACAGCCATGAGTAGCAAAGTGAATCATCTGATATTGAGATAATTCTTTATTAGTAGCCGATTCGCGAGAAGCTGCAAAGCCAGTTGCAGAGAAACCATTGCTTGGTTTGGGTAATAGGCTAAGAATTTTTTTAGCTTCTGTAGCGGTGTGTTGGAGACGTTGCAGATTGAGGCATACATCTTGTTGGTAATCAAATGCACCTCTATTTTCGTCACTTATTGGTTGTGCATTACCTTGAATGCGTTTATCGTTACGTGAAAAAACTGGATCTGCTAGAATAGCGATGCTTTTGGGAGCTAATTTCCGCCCTTTGAGTTGATTGCGAGAGATTGCGATGCTAGAAGCTGAGGAAAGGGTAACAATTTCATGATTGACGAGGAGTGGTGTAGGGGCTGTAGATGATTTTTCAGGTACTGGTAATGCAGCAAAAGGAATTGTTTGCAATACACTGTCAGCAGCTATGAGTAAACGTTTATTACCTAATTGGGATGCCACAGGTGCCAATATCATTTGACTCAATTTGACACCGCTTTTAGGAATACCTACTTGATTTTCTTTGACTAATTCTTTTTTGAAAACTTCTGCTACAGTTTCTATATCAGCACGTTTGGGAAGCGAGTAGCTGGTAATGCCTGTTTTGGTTATTGCCCATAGATAACTGTTTTCTTCACCCAAAAAGTATTCTAAAAGTACGCTATCGTCATCAAGTACCTGCTTTTGGATTTCTGGTAACTTGAGCGTCAGTTTTTGAGATTGCTGTTTTTGGGTTAGTGCAGCGTATTGGGGGCTTTGATCTCTAATTTGTGCTTGTACTTCGTCAAGCTGTGTCAGAAGTGATTGAATTTCTTGTTTTATATTTTCTAGCTGTTTATCTGTATAGCCACTTTTTAACGATTGTATTCTTTTAAATTCTGCTGCATTATATTTGCGCTGTATATCGCGTTCGCGTTGTAGTAATTCGCTATTTACACCTTTACGTATATCTACATTAGCTTCGTTGAGCAATTCTACAAGACTACGATTGCGAGCGCGTTCGCTAACATATAGAGCTTGGGCATCATATCCTTTTGATGGATATTTTTGGTGCAACTGCATTAATAATTCTACGTAAAATTCATAATATTTCTGCACGCTGGCGAAATAAGAAGTACGCAGTTGCCGTCTATCAACATTTGAGCGAATATTTTCAACAAGTTTAATTGTGTCTTCTATTCGGGAGAGAGCAATTTGAGGCTTTTCTAGAATACGTTGGTTGATTGCAATGTTATATTGTGCTTCTGCTTCCCCTACTTTATCGCCCAATTCTTGACGTAGTTTTATTTCTCGATTAAAAGTATTAATTGCCTGTTGATATTTTTTTAAGCCACTGTATGTTTTACCAACACTTGGTAAAGCGTTTGCCAATCCCAATTTATTGCCTAGCTTATCCATAATAGATACATCTTTTTGAGCAAAGGATAAAGCTTTTAGATAATCACCTTTTGCTTGATATACTTTACTCATCAGACTATAAGTAACGGCAGGAAAAATCTGGTTTTGACCTTTAGATATAGATAATGCTTGGTTAGCTGTATCGAGTGCTTGGGTATAATTCTGCAACGATTCATAGGTTCTTGTCATCCCTAAAAGAGAAACCAATTGTCCAAAGGGAATGTTCTGCTGTTGCCAAATTTGCAGCGCTTGTTGGTATTTTTCAAGAGCTAATTCATATTTTTTTGCAGCATACCAAACACCTGCAATAGCATCTAAAGTTTGAGCAGACCTATATTTATCGCCGATTTTTTCATATATTTGTAAAGCTTGATTATAAGTATTGATACTTGAATCGTAATTACTTAATTGAGAGTAAGTTTTTGCTATCTCACTTAAAGTATCTGCTTGTAAAGAAGGGGTTTTGATTTGACGTGCTATTTGTAATGCTTGATTATAATAATTTAGTGCTATTTTATAATCACCGAACGCTTGATGTACTCCAGCTATTTCACCTAATATATTTATCTGTCCTTTAGAGTCGGAAATTGCACCTTGTAATTCTAAAGCTTCTTTTAAAACTGCAAGCTGTTGTTGGTAATTCCCTACCAAATAATATATTGTACTGGTCATATTCAGAATCATCGCCTCTTTTGAGCGATCGCCAGTTTTTTTGATTACCGAACGCGCCATCTGGCTGTGTTTTACCGCTTGCTGATAATTTCCCAAATAGCTATGGGCTGTAGCTATATTTGTTAAAATTAATGCTTGGTTGTAAAAATAAAATAACCTATTATTTTTTGGTAGTTTTTCTGGTATAACCTGTTGTAGTTGTAATGCTTTTTCAAAAGTTTGGAGTGCATTTTGATGTTCTCCTTTTGAAATTTGAAGTAAACCAATCTTATTTAAAATATTCGATTGTCCGATAGGGTTATTACTTTGACGTTCAATTTCCAATACTTGATTATAAACATCAAATGCTTTTTGGGTTTCACCTAAAGTAGTGTAAACTAACCCCATAGAAGTAAGCGTCCTTACTTGTCCGCTAGTATCATTTTGGCTGCGTTGAATTCTTAATGCTTCTTCAAAAGATTTAAGAGATTGCGATGTCTGATTTAATTGATTGTAAACTGTACCGATAATATATAAAGTTCTAGCTTGTTGAATAAGATTGTTTTCTGCTTTATATATAGATAAGGCTTGGTTTAGATATTTTAATGCTGTCTCCTGTTGGTTAATATTAGAATAAGTATTTCCAATTAAAAATAAAGCTTTAGCTTGTTCTGGTGCGTTATCCTTTTGCTGCCAAATATTAAGAGATTGCTTGAAAGAAGCCAATGCTTGTGGATATTCACTATTTATAGAATGAAGCAAACCAATTAAATTAAGAGCTTTTGCTTGTGCTTCTTTTTCTCCTAAATCCTGCCAAATCTTCAAAGCTTGTTGGACTTTTTCTAGCGCTATACGTCGAGATTCGGCGGTACCTTGGTTATAAAGTATCTGTGCTTGATTAAAAAGTTGCTTTGCTGTCTTCTCTTGGTTTTTAGAAACAGCCAGTTGTTGAGCAAAATTTGCCTCTTTATGCTTCGGTATTGCGTTTACAGGCTTTAACGAACATAAAACGGTCAAAAATACTGCAAACCGGAATAACCTATAGAGCGATTGTTGCCCTTTATTCATAATTTTTACTTTCTTTTAATAAGAGAATGTTGTTAGAGCTAGAAAACCAACTGCGAAGATATTACGTATCAAATATTGTTAAATTTGCAAAAGCGCGTTTGGCTTCACATTTCCTTTCACCGTTCCCTCTCCTACTAAGCCTTGTCGAGATTCATAAATCACTTGAGCAGCAGATTTATTAGTATCATCTATAACTTTGAGCGTGGTACCTGTTTCCAGCTTCCCCAAATCTACTCCCCCCAACCATAGTGTTGCTTTATTACCTTTTACGTCGGTAACTACTGCATTGGCTGAGGAGTTTGGGTTACTAATAAAGTAAATCGGTTGCTTATGATGTTTACTTCCTAACTTCACTTCGTATTGAGGAGTTTGGCTAAATTGTTCGGGTAACTCTTGAATTGCAAAGTTGATTGCATCCTCGGGTATAGGAGTATTTTGCTGCCATAAATAATTTGTCAATAAGTAAGTAAAAGCCCCTGCATAAAAACCATTTAATTGAGCATCTACGGCTAATTGATCGGGTTTTGTTGCAGCCATAACAACACCCTTAGCTACTCCTTGACGATATAGCTCGACAAATTTTTTACGGGATATATTTAGTTTCGACAACCACTTTTCTTGATATGCTTTTTCTTGAGGAGAAATACGTACATTTTTACCACCTTCTCTAGCCCTAACTTTAAATTTTCTGGTTGCTGCACCGGAAAAACAGCTATCAAGAACGGCAGTAAAATTTTCAGTTTTAACGGCTGACATCAATAAGAATAATGTGTGTCCCATAACATCATCAACCGTTACAACTTGCTCTGGATATCCAATAGGTAATTTTGCATCTACTGGAACAAAAGTACCGCTCAAACCAAATTTTTTCCCTGGTTCAAAAAGGATAGGTTCGGGATCTTCAACGCGGGAACCGTGTCCGGAATAATGGAATACGGCTACATCCCCCTCTTTTACCTGTTTAATTAAATATTCTTCAAAAGCGCCTAAAATATTCTCACGGGTAGCTTCTTTATCTGTCAACGTATAAATATCTTCATGTTTGAAGCCAAAACGATGTTTCAGTAAGTGATATTGCAACTTAACGTCATTGACGCATCCATCCAAACGGGCTGCTGCATCAGGATAATCGTTTATACCTACAAGTAGAGCAACTTTACGTGATGTATTTGCCGCTAAAACCTTACCGTAGTTTGTAGCTCGTTGTTTAATATAGATTTGGTTAAACAAGCCTACAGCCAAAGTTGAACCAGCTAACTGTAAAAAATGACGGCGATTAATCATACTTTTAGTTTTATTGTTCGGGAATAAAGTGATTAGCTGATTTTTATATAAAGTTTAGAGATATCAAAGGAAATAGGTATATCAAACAACTAACAAACTACATTATTCACGATAGACTCAGTAATGTTAAGTGTTATAGAATACAATTGATATGTATTAAACTGAAAAGTTTACTTTCTTCCGTACAAAGGGATGCTAATTAAATAATCGTAGAGGAGGGAAAAGGGAACAGGGAACGCCGGATCTGAAAAAGAAAATCCCAGCAGTAAATTATGTTAGTTATTTAAGTAGATAATCCTTGTATAGCATACCTTTAAGAGTTTAAAACTCAAGTTTCAGCATTTGGTATGCTGAAGAACCAAAGATTAAAAAATGTTCAGTATGGGTAAAGGTTTAGTAGAAGAACAATCTCCATATGTTTTCAACTCATACCTTAACCGTAGCGTTACACAATATAAAATTGTTATTATGCCAAATTATAGAAAATACTATGAAGAAAATTAGCGGTATTACAAGGAAGTCAGCAATTTTTTCAGCAAAGATTCTGCATTTCATATCGTAAACTTGTTAATAAGTATTATCTGTAGAAGGTACATTTTAAATTTGTTATTAGTGTATTGCAGTACGCATTACCGAAAGCTACTTACCAAGTAAATGATAGTCATTTTCAAAAGCTTATATTGTGAGCTTTTTATACTTAATGAAACTAAGATAACTAAAATTATTTATTCTCAGTTTTGTAGTCTTACTTATATTGCGTAATCAGTAGTTATCATTATTACTTGCTTTCTTGTAATTATCCAAGTACTATCGCACGGGAACGTGCGAAGTAGCAAATTAAAAATTACAATTACTGTAGTGTTTACGCTACTGTCCTCTCAAAAAAAGTATCTTATACGTTTGCTAAAAGCACCTGCGACCACTAAGTTAAAACGAAAACAATTCCGATTGACGCAGTTCTACTGATACATCATTAAATAAATCAAGTTAATGTAGTTCCACTGATAATTAAAAAAAAGGATTATCTACTACATATTTAAAATAACAAATCAAAATGTAATTATTAATTATTTTGATAAATTCATTGATAATTACTCGCCAAAAGTTGATTAATAGCTTCTAATCTTCGTCTTTGATAAGACAGCGATGCAATTGCATTTCCAACGTTCCGACCAAACTATATAACGTAGTTTCAGTCTTATTTATTCTTTATTTGATTATTCAAGAATACAGATGATATCTAAAATATTGAAAGTTTACTTATATTCGCTGTTTTCCTTGCAAAGCTATAAATTGTATGTCTTTATTGTATGTATAAATTGTTGTGACTTTAGCTGAATTTTGATTCAATTAAAGTTGAGCTAAAGCGAGAAGGCTTGTTGAGTAAGAATAAGTTCACAACTCTTGTCGCAAAGGTTTAATGAAAGTGAGATTTAATTTTAACTATGACTCGAACTCAAAATGAATTGCGATGAAAATGTAATTTATACCCAAAAATCACTTGCCCAAAGATATGGAATATCAATTGCTGCATTGCAGTATTGGTATCCATTTGCGGGAATAGTTAAGCCTAAGAAGCGAGGAGGATATTTTGCTTTAGATGCAGTTCAAACAGCGGATATCTTTTATGTAGCAACCAAGATAAGGCGTTTGACTCACGAGGAATACTTGGAAAAGGTAATTCCTGCGGGCGGGTTAAATAAATTTATGATGCAGGTTAATGGAATTAGTTTGTACGATTTCTTAACCAAACATATTCCTGACGAAGAAAAAGAAAACCCGATTGTAAAAGTTGTAATTAAAAGGATAGAAAGAGATGAAGCATATCAACGCAGTAGCTCAGGATTTGCAAACCACGCCTGAAATAATAAGCAAGGTGTGCCAGAAGCTGGAACTAAAAATAAACAAGGATGATACCCTTAAACCAGATGTAGAGCAACAATTAATTCAATTAAAAGAAGTAGCTGCTGTTGAAAATATGTCGTTGGAAGAAGCTGCCGATTATTTATTAGAAATGCGTAACGAACGTTCTAGTAATGAACACACATTTGATGGGAATGAATACATCCAACAAAGGTTTGGGGTAAATCCAGAAGAATCGGAGTCCAATAGCTTTGTTAATGTTTTGCATTCGGATGTAGAGAGGGGAAAGCAACTTGCAACATTGCGTCATAAAGTAGTTTTAGAAACTTCCACTTTGATGTTGGAGGATATGTTATTTAACGGAGTTCAAGAACCTACGACGGAATTAGAAGAAAACCAAAATCGTGTTTACAAGCGTATCGATGATGATTTTTTCGGCAAAGTCAATTGGGGGGAGGAACCGCATTCCGAGTCGGGGAAACAATCTCAACAATTAAAATCACGCCCCAAGACAAAATCCTTGCCAGGGAAGTAATCGAAGAATTAATGCCGATATGTGATTCCTATCTTGTTCAAGCTACTAATCAATACAGAATTGCAGCGATGCAGGGTATGGGAATTGTATGTTTGGGTAACTTTAGTGGGATGGTAGTGGGGCTAACATTATCTCCCCCACCATCAATTAATATACCCAAAACTATCGGTAGTTCGCTGTTTGGGGGATTTATTGGATGTGCGATCGCGTTTACTTTATTACTCAAAAAAACCAGGGAGTTTACCAGTGAGAGCAATTAAAGATTTTTTAGTAAATGTTGGTGGTGGAATAGCAACCGGATGTGGGATTAGTGGATTTATCGGACAAATGATGGGAGTAGGTGCCACTCTTGCTTTGAATCCACTGTTGTTGTTAATGGGTGCGGTTGTTGGTGGAGCGTGGGTGTGTATATTGCGTTCGTCCTTTGCAAAGTATTCCGCAGAACCATTATACGTAATAGTTGATAACGGGTAAATGCCATGCATCTACTTCCAAAAAGAGATAAATATAGTTCGAGCGATAGCCCTGGCGTAGTTAGAAAGCGTAGTAGAAAAATTGATATTGTGCTATGGGTATGCTGTGCCACGGTTGGGTTAGGTTCGGTATTGGCAGCAGCCGCAATCGTGGTAGGCAGAAGTGGCGAAGTACCTTCTACTATTTCTAATATCACCCGCGCCAAAGAAATAGTAGAAGCTAGAAGAAGGGTTTACATCGAAAAATTGACCCGCACCGATTTCAACCCCGACGAGTTACAAAATTACTCTGCCGATGGTGGTGTTACGTTAACAGGTTGGCGGCAACTCAGCGCAGCGCAGTGGTCTGGAGAGATTTTACAAAATATTAATAACCAGCAAAGTAACGAAAGGTCGGCTTTCTTTAGATTGCACCACATGGCAGCACTGGCAATTACCAAGCAAGATGCGATGGATGCTCTGGTAGAAGTTGCAGCGGGTAATAATACTTTTACTTACAGCTATACCAAGACTGATGGTACTAAAGTTGAACAGCGATTGAGTACAGGTGGTGCAGCGGTATTACTCTTAGGTAAGTTGGAGGCTATCGATTACGCCGAGAATTTACAAAATAGACCTATTGTCGATTTGAACCAGATGGTCACGCAAATCCAGACGGTGCAAGAACCCTATGCTTTATCTCAAGCTAATTATTTGAGAGTTCAGGGTTATAAAGATCCCGTGCGACAATTATCAGAAGTGCCGATAATACGCCAGCGAATAGCGGAATCATTGCGTTTAAGAAGATTGAAATTACAGAAGTTGAAAGAACCATTACAAGACAAAGGAGACTAGTGAATGTGTATATCAAATTATTGGGAGCAGGTATATGTTTCGTGCTTTCTTTATTCAATATATTGGGGGCAATGCAGCAAATACCCGTGAAAACAACCGTGGGTGACTCATCGCGTCCCGCCGTGGCGATGATGAAACCTCCGGGAGCTAACTTGAATTTGCTATCGGGTGGGGTGTTTTTTGCAGCAAGTATCGGATTAATTGCTTGGGCTATTTGGGAATACAACTCTAATGTTGCTATTGACACGTCTGATGTTCCTGTTGCACCAGTTATTCCGCCAATGCCCGACACCGATATCCAAACACCCCAATATTTGAATATTGAAACTACTCAATTGCAAGGAGGTATTAAGTCTAAACCCTTAAATCAAAATATAATTCCATTCCGCCGTACCGCCGATGGTAGCGTGCCGATATCGCAAGACGAGTTCAAGAAAGTTTTAGAAGAAGAAGATTTTTGGTCAGACAAATAAGAGGTAAATTATGTCAAATAATAGACGTAGAGATTTTAATGCTGACTATTCCCAACCCGGCCAACTTGCGACACAGCAGCAACTAGCGCAAATGTTGCAGTCGGCTCAACAGCAGCAATACCAGCAGCATCAATATCCAAATCAACAACCAACTACCATCAACGTGGAGCCAACTGCAATGCAGCGCGAACAAGTTACCGTTCAACACGTAAACTCTGCTTCAAGACCAGATGTAAATAGGGTACCGGAGATATATGTACCCGTAACAGATATATGGAAAGCGCATAGATTTCACCCCCACAACAACCTGCGCTACTTTTGGTATATTTTTTACTGGCTCAAAGATGTAATTTCTTCCCCCGTCGGAATTGCATTAGTAATGTTGTGGTTGGGTATTGGTGGGATAAACTTTATGCTAAATGGGAGTTATTCTGGTCCTGGATACGTGCAGAACCAAGAAATAAAGATGACACCGGATAACTTACCCAATCTAACCCCAGTACTCGACATCGTTGACTAATGTTTGTCCGCACTACATTTTGGTTGGTACTATGCCTATTCTTCGTTGATATAGCCCAGCCAGGACACTTTAAGTTTTGGCAGCCTAATATTGAACTATCCAACATTAATTTTAGGTTGCCTTTCCTAAATTCTAAGAAGAATACACCTACAATATCCCCTCAAAAATCTTCTACTTGTCTCCCACCAGACAATGATTTAGAAGCAATACTTCAAGCAAGATTCGGCTGTGACAATGAGACTTCTAATTGATTTTACTACTACCACCGATAAGGAAGAAAAGAAAACAACAGTAGTAAGGCCATCAATTTCACCCGATTGGAAATATGCTTTTGCTACTTTGATTTTGTGCATGGCGATCGCAATTCCCTCTTGTTCTGAATTGTTTGATTCTCAACAACCAATACGGTTACTCCAACAATTTGCAAAAACTGCGAACGATGCTATTGAAGGAGTTGGCATAGCTTATCCGACAACTAAAGGTTTACCTACCACCAGTGGTTTTGGTTGGAGAATTCACCCTCTTACTGGGCTACGTAAGTTTCATTCTGGTATTGATTTTGGTGCCCCCAAAGGTACTCCAATTTATGCTTATCAAGCAGGCGAGATTAAACTTGCTAGTAGGAAAGGTGGTTATGGGAAAACCGTTATTATCAATCATGGTGCGGGATTTTCAACTCTTTACGCTCACGCTAGTAAAATTATCGTGCGGAAAGGAGAAAGAGTTGCATCGGGACAAATGATTGGCAGGATAGGAAGTACGGGATTTTCAACAGGACCTCATCTGCATTTTGAAGTGAGGGTTAACAATAAGCCAGTTAACCCACGTCCCTATCTACAGCAATTTGGGAGGTAAAAATGATTCGTCCCTATCACGTTACTATTGCTTCTATTTTATTGCTAACTTCATCTTTATTTGGATTACGGATTTCTAAAACTTTTAGTTACGTAATCCCAATTCATAGAAGTAATAATGTGGAAGAATTGTTTACCAATATTGATAGCATTGGTAATCTTGCAATCTGCCGCGCGGAAGGAAATTGCGACGATAATGGTAAATTTACATCACTATATTATGGTCACATTGACCCATCGAAATTAGGTGGTAAGCGAGTATTAAACCAAGGGTTTTGTAGCGACTACGGGAAAAGTAAAGCTGGTGATATAGATGGTGCGAATCGTGGTTGTTTGCATAGAATCAATTCAAGATTGTCAAGATTAAGTAAGCTATTTAAACAACATAATATTGATATAAATCAACACAACGTTGCTTTTATCAATGCAGTTGATTTATGGAACCAAGCTGCACCTAGAGTAAGCGATAATTTTCCTAAATTTTATGCAGCAAATATTAATAAAGGATTATCAAGCAATGATGCGATTCGTAAAGCAAGAGTTGATGCATTTAATTTAAGTGCAAATGGTTTATTCAATATTTGTGCTAGGGAGCCGTTTTATATAAACAAACTTTCTGCTTATCCTCGGCATTCAACGCAATGGAAACGTAACTGTATTGATATCGACCAAAACCGCAGACGGTTGGCGATTAAATCCGTATTAACTAATCGCGGGGTAATTGAGTGATGGAACCAATTAACCCTATATATTATGATGCTATTGTTTACGCTGGCAATCAAGGTATGAGTAAGGATGAGATATTAGAAACAATCCTTGCTAATTTACCAGAAGATTTACATAGTAATGCAATCACAATTATTAATAGTTTAGATACGGATGATAAAGCTGATTTTAATAATTTCTCTGAACTATTTAACTACGTATTTTATTTAGTAAGTCAGAATAAGAACGATAAATCTATTTTAAATCAATTATCAGCTAGCTGTAATTTAGAACAGTTTGAGTTTGTTAAATATGCTTTACGCTATATAACTATCAATCGCATCCCTTCGGTATGGGAATTAGACAACGTTCAGAACGAACTAATTAACCTGGATATTAACGAGTTAGTTAAGCGGTGTGAAAGTATCATAAACTTGGCACATAAAGAAGTTGCTTATCGGATAATATTGCAGCATTTTCACAAGGCATTTTGCGACGGGGAATCAATCAAGTGGTTTGTAGATATAGCAACCCAAACTACAGATGAAACAATAATCAAATACTGCGATCGCATAGCGGTGATGATATCGAAAGCGCAAGGTGTAGAGCCAATGACAGCATTAGAAGCCTCATCTGAAATTGAGCCAGAAAATTTATCAACAACTGAGTCGGGAAAACTAATTGTAGATACTCTAGCAGAATTTAAGATAGCAGCAGAATATATTGATGCTGAATGCGGTCCTACCTTTAAACGCATCAAAATTAAACTAGGTAAAGGTATGTCATTTAAGAAGATTCAAGATTTTGGTAAGGATTTTGTTATTCAGTTAGGATTGGAGCTAAATATAAAAGTTCCACCAATGATTGATGTTGTTCCCGGTGGTGCTGCGATTGATATTCCTCGTACCGATAGAGAAATTGTTTATTTCAAAGATTATGTTGATTTTACATCACCTATAGATATACATAATATTATTATCCCTGGTGGGGTTGGGGTTGATGGGAATTACGTTGATATTTCGCTATCTGATGAAAACGTTACACATATTTTAGGTGGTGGAAGAACTAGGGGTGGTAAGTCCCAATTTGAGAAAGCAGCAATACTTTACTTGGCACGCCGCTATCCCCCGTCGGTAGTCCAATTGGCTTTATCCGATGTGAAACGAGTTACTTTTAGCAAGTTCTCGAAACTACCTCACCTAATTTCACCCGTAGCTAAGGATGCTGAATCGAGCGCCAAGCTATTTAGTTTGCTGGTTAACCACATGGAAGCTAGATACCGGGAGTTTGAGAGGGTGGGGGTAGAGACAATCGGAGAGTTTAATCGCAAGCATTATCCTGAGTTAATTATGCCCCGGATAGCAACGTGGGTAGATGAGTGCTTTGATTTGTTAACTGATAAAGGATATTGCGAGTTAATTGAAATGGATATGATGAAGCTTTTAGCTAAGGCTGGGGGTGCGGGAATTCATATGATGTTTTACACTCAACGACCTGATAAAAACGTTATTAATCCTTTAATTAGAAGTAACTTTCCTGCTAAAACTGCATTTGCCACTACCCGCCCAGAAGATAGCTGTATTATTTTGGGCGATGATAACACCTTGGCTGCTAACTTATTAGGTTATGGAGACTTTTTGTATAAAACTTCTACCCAAGTATCGAGATTGCAAGCACTTTATGTTGGTGATGCGGAGGAGCCAAAATACTTTGAGCAGCTATTAGAAGAAGCAATCAATCAAGAGGATATTTATAATGCTTGGGAACCTAATGATATTGAAGAGTTTATTGCTCCTGAAACTATCAATACTAAAAGCGGCAAGGTAAGTAAAGTCAATTTTGATAGTAGTTTTGGTTTTGATATCAAGTTAGATGACGAATCAAAAAACTCGATAATAAACTTACATAAAAAAGGTTACGGTGTTGATGAAATTGCAAAAGTAATATTTAATATATCTCGTCAAAATGGTAGATATTACAAGAAATATCGGGCTGTTGTGGAAGAGTTTTTAAATGAAGAAAGTGATGAAAATGATTTATGAACTAAAAATGCCGCTACCACCAACTTTAAACGAAATTATTAATACTGCTCGTTGTGGTTGGAAACCAAGTAATCAGTTAAAGAAGCAATGGACTAATAAGATAGCAAGGTTTGTTAAAGAATGCGGATTCAATTTCAACGAAGAAATATGGATCGAATTCAACTGGTATCTACGTAATTTTGGCAGAGACTTCGATAATGTAGCTGCAAGTAGTAAGTTTATTATGGATGGTATAGTAAACGCAAAAGCTATTCGTAGTGATAATTTGATGGTAATAAAATCTCCAGTTGTTCATTACTATCATCGTTGCAAAAGTGCTGATATTGTAATACTACGAATATCGCATTCACCTGATTTTCTCTTAGATAATTTTCTGTTGTCAAACCAATATTCATCGAGTAAAATAACGAAGTTGTTAGCAATTAAATAATATGGAAAAGCAGATCACAAGTTATAAATAAGCTTTAGATATTGCCTTAGAAGCATTAAAATATTACGCCGACAATTCTAGTTGGGGTACTGTTTCTACCTATGGGCACAAGAAATCTAACAGATGGATTGGAGAAGGAGAAGGAGCAGATTTAGCAATTGAAGCACTACGAAAAGTAGAGTTAGCATTGAGTGAAGACGAATGACACAAATTAAAACAGATATAAGTGACTTACCAACTAGAGAACTTTGTCGAAGAATAGATAATTGTCTAGAAGCATCTACAAAGTTAAACGATGATTGTTTGTTATCTTTTTGCAGCATTACAGCTGATGAACTAGATTACGATGTTGATTGGTATTTATTTTTTCAAAGCTGCTGGAATATTTATTCTTGGTTACGGCAGAGTATGAAGTGTTTAATTTTCCTAAGATTTAAGCCTAATAATATTATATTGTTTGATTTAGATAGAATACAATTGTATGATTTAATTAATAAACTAAAAGAACAATTGCTAATAGTTTATTCATTTTATCCAGAAGAATACGACGAAGTAGAGCGATATCTGGAAGTATTTTATTTAATGAGCCAAGAATAGGTAATCTTTGGTAAGTAAAAGCAAGTTCGATTCTTGCTATTACCATTGAGGATGATGATTGCCGATACTGAAAATATTAGTACAGATTTATCTAAAATCTGGAAAATAGCAGAGTAAGGCGTAGGTTAATTGTTTCCTCAAAATCCCAATTTTCAATATGCCGGGGCAAGAGTAATTTTTGCTTTTGTTAACATATTTAGAGAGGGAATGGACTATGTTTAAGAAATTTTGTGCTAGTGCAATTGAAGTAATTAACGTATCGGTAGGAGCAATTTCATTAACTGCGATCGCTATTGGTGCGGCAACAGTTTTTGGCAGCAGTGGCTTATTCTGTCTTAATAAAGCCGGAGTGGAAACCATACCAGAAAAACGGATCGAACAAACCTTAAACTTGGGAATGAGTTCGATCTATTTCGGAGCCTTTGGACTTCTATTTGGTGCCACTACTACTTGTGTTGCTCATGTTTTAGATAGGGATGACGAGGAGGAATCTTCAACTTCTATTAGTACTAATTCTTTGGTAAATGAGTCGAGGGAAAGTATCCTATCTGAAGATAATACCGAATTGCCATATCTTTACCTGATAATGCGATTAAATGGGTATTCTCAATTTGGGGATGACTTGATAATTGGAAGATTAGAAGATGGAATATTTGTCCACGAATTTGTAAATTCTCACTGCAAAGATGGATTCTTAGATGTATTTGATTGTTTTTACGATGAAAACGAACTGATTGGGAAGGCGTTTTCATCAATCAATCCAAAACCTTTGGATGCGGCTCGTGAACTTATTGATTTTTACCGTCCTCAAATAGAAGCTAACCGTGAGGGTTCCCTTGCTATTAACTTTGAGGCTTGCGGTGGATGTCGTAATTTTCACGGCGCAGACAATATTGTTTGCGGTATACATCCATATGGGTGGGATAATTCTACTTGTCCCGATTGGGAGTCTAAAAATAATCAAAAACAAGTTCACTTTCCATTCGAGCGCGAAGAAGTAGTTGAACATCTGAGTCAGAGAATTGAAGTTAATCAAGCGAGATTAATTAAACACGACAACGGTACTTTAACTCTTTGGGATTACTATACCAATCGATACTTTCGTTTTTCGTGGGCAGGGATTCTTCTCGATGATTCAGATAAACTAGTGGAATTAGGCGAACACGCTCGATTACTTTCCTACGTCCAATACTTTTCAGTACGAGCTGTAATTGAGTTTGACTATTCATCTAAGATTGATGAATTTGCTAAGCAATTGAAAGGTATTGCTAGTGTTGAAATTAGCGATACGGGTATTAATGTCAGGGTTAAACATTGCCCGATGCGTAACCACGAACGGATATTTCGTTTTCAATTGAACGGTATTCCACTGTACCCTTACGAATCAATTGTGCCGCAACAAATCAAATCTAATTACAACCTTGTGACTTTTGTTGAATGGTTGAAAGACAATAAAACTAGAACAAGAAGATGAACCAAATTTCTAACTCTCAACGTAAAAATACCAAGGATAACGTACCAGTTGGTAAAGTTTCTGAGAACTCATTTACTTCTTTGACACCACCACAAATTTCGGAAACTTAGTTCATCTACTAATAAAAAAGTAGCATAAACCTCTCTTTCCTCTGTGGTTATAGGCGTGATTTGTTAGATGCATTCAGTACGGGGGGTTTTCCCCCCACTACTGGATGATATCTACATTTTCATCCAATAACTATATACAAGGAATTACAATGTTTAAAATTTTGTTTGATTGTTCGGCATTTGAAATTTCTGCTACCGTTCAAGCTATCAACGATGTCCTATTTCCAGTTTTCTTGTTTGTAATTATCTTTTGGTTTATGTGCGATATTTTCTTAGTTGATAAAGAACTCATTACTGATGAAAATATTGCTCGTCAAGAAGATTTGCAGGCTGAAAGTTTACTTTCCAATGCGGAAGTAAATTGCAAAACTGAACTATTTGACGTTGATGTTGAATATCAAAACCTTAAAGATTTGGGTGCGGGTAAACTTCGGCAGTTTTGTAAAAGAAACAAAGTTAAAGGCTACACCACTGCTTATCGAGAAGGTGGTATAGACGGTTTAGTTGGATTTTTAATTCAACTGCGAATTTACGTTTACAATATCGAACAACAAATTGGACACGTAGAAATATCGGCGATTAGCTGATGAAAAGCCCCGGCAATTGATTTGGGTTCTAACTTCAAGGAAAGATAGATTTCAGTTTATCACAGTGTTTTGTTTTAAAATAAACTTATTATTTTCGCGCTTTTTAAAAGCGGGATAGCAATAATTTTACTTAAGAATAAAACTTTTGTCGGCATTTGAAATTACACTAACAATTAATCATGCATAAATTAACGCAATATGAAATTGATATTACATTACAAGAAATTGAAGAGAGCGATGGATATTTAGAGTACCATGAATGTGGATATCCAATTTATTACGCTTATAATATAATTCCTGATAATGGAGAAACAGAAGAAGAATGGTTTGAACCTGTTGATATCGTTGCGAAAAGCATTAGCTTAGGAGAATCTCTTGAAACCTGTCCGTGTTGCGGAAAAAAACTCAAAAATGGAGAATATTACGATATCGATGACATTAAAGAAGATTTATTAAAACTGATACAGACCTATTGTAGCAATGGCGACTCACCAGATTTTAAAATTTTGCTTGAACAAATAGGTATACGATTGGGATTAAGCATACACCGTTTATAAAACCTACATTCTGCACCTCAACTCTCACAATCGATAATTACTTAAATAAATCTAGATAAAAGAATACTTTTTTTCAAGAAAGTATTCTAAAAAGCATGAATATTTTGCGTTTGCTGCGTACATTGTTATTACTGAGTTTCACATAATTCTTTCCCAAGATAAATATTTATTGTTTCCATTATCATTCTTACTACAATAAATTTCTATATATTAACGTATTGACATTATGCACTTGTTTTTAAATTGTGACTAATGATTACCACCTGACTGCTCAGTATAAAAAACTCTTCTATCGGTCTTAACTGCTGTGATAATACGTGGTCAAGACTTACACCGCCACCATTTTTACTAATATTTTGCATTGTCCCTAGTGCAGGTATCGGTAAATTTATTTCCATCGCGTCTTCAATTTGTAAAGTTCCCACTACCAAAGCATCAAGCGGTAGCGAATTTATCCACTCTTCAGCTTCGGCTTCTTCTATACGCTGCCGTCTAATTTTTAGTTGCAGTCTATCTGGTAGTACTTTTACTCGCTTAGGGATAATCTCGCCACTGTCACCAATTCTCAATATTTGTCCGCCTGTTGATTTAGCAACAATTGCGCTTCCCTAAGATGCGATCTGCTTGCAGCAGCGCTTCGCTATCGCAGCATACAAAAAGCAGCAAAATACCGCAAAGCGGGATGCTGCTTAATTCACATTATATATACGTTCTACAAGCTATTTGGAACAGTGGAACAGTTACCAACAATAATAATATTTAAAATATTCCTTAATAGAAAAGTAAAAAACATTATTTTTGGCAGGGCAATCGCTTATAAATATTTACTATTTACCTTTTGCAAGACTATCTAAGTCTTCTCCATTTTTTAAACGTTCAAAACACTCTTCAGGTGTAATACCGTATTTGTTCTCATAATTTGTTATCTTCTGATTCCCATCTTTCTTCCAATTCTTCAACGGTAATGTTTTCGCTTTTTGCCATATCTGCGACTTGTTCTTTAATAAGACTTGTGTTTGCTTCTAATCTCGAAGAAATTATCTGACCTGCAAAAGCTGTAGGCTGTTTGCCATGAATCTTAGCCCAATTCATAAGTTTTTTGTAATTATATTTCGATATTGTAATAGTCAATCTCGTGTTATTAGGGTCAATTGCCATAGTAGATTTCATAGAACGTTTCATATATATTCCCTTACGCTTTGGGTCAAGTCCAGAGATTTCCTATTCTTCTATAAAGATTATACGATACATTGAGAAAAGTTATGCTCTGGAGCTACTCTAGTTGTGATATTGTATTTTCAAACCCTAAAAAGCAGAAAAATTATGGATATTTACGAAGTTCTTAAGACCTTATCTTCCGAAACTACAAGACCCAGACAATTTTTGCGGTATAGCTTCGGCATCGACAAGCTAGCCCCCGAAGAAGCTCTTGAAGAAGAAACCAGCTTTGGATATTGCACCAAATGCGTCAGGTTGCTCTCCAAAATACTGGGATTGCAAAGAAAGACAGTACGGGAGTGGGGGCACAACCCAAATTTTGAAAGAATGCCTCAATACGCACGTATGACTTGTAGTTACGCGCATATGGCTTAAAATAATTTTTAGCAAGATAATACCTGTAATATTATCATAATTTGTTATATTCTGATTCCCATCTTTCTTCCAATTTTTCAACGGTAATGTTTTCGCTTTTTGCCATATCTGCGACTTGTTCTTTAATAATGCTCAGTCTAGAGATTTCTACAGTTTGTGTTTCAACGAGCAATTTATGTTGAATTTATTTATCGAGGTTTTTCCTGCTTTTTACCCATTCCTCTATAAGTTCTCGCGATTTTTCGCTCATATTAGTTCCTTCTTGAGCGCACCAGACTTTAAAGTCTCGTCGTAACGACTCAGGCAAAAAAACTCGAAAACTAACTGTTGGGTCTTCTTTTGCGTCATTTGTCATAGGTAGGTTACATATATCAACTATCAAATGTCTATTTTGCGTTAGATGATCTGATTTGCAAATACACCATACAGCCTAGTTGATATATATGACCTATGTAGAGTATTATCCTTTTATCAGTAAAAACTTCTATCCATCGAAAAAAATGAACAACTACGAACTTATCAAAACTTTATCTTCTCAAAGCATAGAACCCAGACAATTTTTGCGGTATAGCTTCGGCATCGACAAGCTAGCCCCCGAAGAAGCTCTTGAAGAAGAAACCAGCTTTGGATATTGCACCAAATGCGTCAGGTTGCTCTCCAAAATACTGGGATTGCAAAGAAAGACAGTACGGGAGTGGGGGCACAACCCAAATTTTGAAGGTATGCCCCAACACGCACGTACTACTTACAATTACGCGCTCATGGCTCTATCAAGAGAAGAATTAAATAAAATCGAAGCGAGTGATTCTCAGGCCCCGGCAATAACCGCAGCCCAATTTATAGAAGAAGTATTTCTCAAAGAATTATCGCCTTCAGATAGGCTAAAGATAGTAACCTCCACCAAGTTCCGAGGACAATGCTTTGCAATACTATCAGAAGTCCTGAAAGTATCTAAAAGCGCAATATATGAGTGGGGACGGGATATCGAGTTAAAAAATATGCCCAAACATTACCAGCATACTCTTGCCTACGCACTTAAAGCGTACAAAAAACAGCAAGCTACTGGGGCGAAACAAAATGCTGCTTAATATTCAAAGTAACTCAAATAATAAACTCTGACCTTACCACAGGTCAGAAACAAAATATAACATAACCAATAACCTTATCATGCAAACACTTCAAAAATCAACTTACTCGCTTTTGCAAAATATAGATGCCGATCCAGTAAAGCATCTAGAAACCAGCACCATAGAATATCTCCACACCAGCTTTCTGCTATGGGAATACAAAAATAGTTACAGCAAGAAGGAATATCGAGAACTACTGGAAGGATACGGCTGGGACAAAGGAAGTGCCGAAGAAAAGCGGGCACTCAAACTAGCAGAGCATTTTGAAGAATTCGCACATCGCCCCCATGCTTTAATTCAAATATCCATCACCATATTGTTAAGGTTATGTACTAATAAGTACAAATCTATAATCGAAGAACTGAAGCAAGCAGATGAAGATGACTTAACCTGCGATTACGTACACGATTTAATCAAACAAAAGCAGGCTCAACTAAAAAAAGAAAAGGAATCACAACTTCCCGAAAAACCTTCAATTTGGAAAAGAAATTGTCGAGGTGAGCGCTATGCCCAATTTCCCCCGGTGTACGAAGAAGATCAACAAACCGGAGTATTAACCCAGAAATTAATGGACGAGTATGGGTTGATTCCTCAGAATATCCTTAGACAAGCAATCGCTGATTTACATCAAAAAATCACAAATGAAAATGGACAGCAGGAAGGAAATGCTGCCCAAGAAGTGGATGTGAGAGAAAATAGTGGTAACGATAGTTATAGCCAGCCCTCACCACCCAACCCAGTTCAAACGGTAAAAGAAAAATGGGTTGAATTAAACAAAAAATTGAAAGAAGATACTCAAACACTTGGCGAGATAAGCGATGAAACGGGTAACTTAATCGTAGAAAATTGCCAGAGATGGGAAGCCGCAGTTCCCCAAGATAAAAAGTGGGATGCGATCGCGCATATTGTCGGACGTTACTCGATACGGTTAAAACATCTTTCCGACTATGCATATAGTAACCATTCTGAATGGAGAAAGAGTTGGGGTGCAACTTTGGCGAGTTATCACAATTTCGAGCAAGAATTAGAGTGGGTAAGCACTACCGTTCGTAACGATGCGCTGATAGCAATGGGATATGAAATACATATCATCGTAGAAGTCAAAACAGGTGAGTTTCAAGATAGGCAAGGCAAGATAATCGAATTGCATGGAGAAAACGCAAGCCCCATACTCGTAAAATTAGATGATTCACAATCGTATTTCCATTGGAATAATTTGCAAGCTATAGAAGAAACAAAAACTTTTGAATCTTGCGCCAGTCTTGATGAAGTCCAAGAGGAAGAATATCTAGAGGAACCAATTGAATCTGATATCGAATTAGAGCCAACCCTACTTGATAAAGGAATCAATGTTCTGATACAGGGTACTTGGGAAGATATTAGAAACACGTTCAATCAACACCCGGAAATCAAGGGTAAAGCATGGGAAGCGCTTTCTGCTACGCAGAAAAAAAGGGTATTTGAAATTACACCCGACACCACTAAACTGCTAAGTACAGCAAAAAAAGAAGGTATAATCCAAGAATTTAAAGAAATAACGGCAGGAATGTATCAGATAAAACTACCGGGTGCATTACTCTGGGAGCAACGAGCATTCCACGAAATAGAAATACGTTACTACCTACGACAATGGCGAGAGTTGGTGTCTCCTGGCAAAAGATAAATCGAGATATCTGCACATAAAGATTAATCAATAATCCCCGAAAACTCAATTTCAATCATGAAACAAAGAAAAAAAGTCCTTCCTATTCGTGCTGCTACCTACTACCTAATTCGCCTGGATGAACTTCTAGGGTGCGAAGTAGCAACAATAACGCATTTAAATGCGGCTATTAAATTGCTGCAAAGGAAAGAAGAAGTATTCGGCATTAACTTTGCCATAAATTTTAATTAAATACTTGAATGAAGGTAGTAGCAATTGACCAGGCTTTTAGGATGGAAAAGTAGCAGTATAATCCCAAATAAAAAGTAATACAATCTAATCAAATATTATTGCGGTTCTTCCGCACTTAGTATGCTAAAAAAACATTCAAAAAAAAGGGAACAGGGAATAGGAAACAGCGAAAAAAATCTTTTCTTAAATAAATTTAATCTTCAAAAGGATAGTTTTGTTTCACAGCAAGAGTTTCAGCTTTATTTTCTAAAATTTAAGCATACCAATTACTGATGAAGCATTATTACAGACTTTTCATGATTACAAACAACCTTTGTCTATGCAGTAATTGCTATCAATAATTATACTTTGTTAGTTTTTCATACTGATGCTTATTGCTGGCAGTTTCAGGTGGTAAGTTCAAGTGGCTCGGTATTTAGAGAAAAAAGGATTTATTACACTGTGGAAGCTGCGATGGATGCAGGTAGGGAGTGGGTAGGGAAGAAATAATGAGTTTATTTTTATTTTATATGATTGCTTGATTACACAGAGGTGTGGAAAAGTTAAGGTATTTGATTTTGCAGCGAAAATCTATATGGAAAACAAGTTAGTAACAGTAAACAATTGCTAAATCGAATATTACTTAAAGCAAATTTCATTATAGTTACAAATTCCATAATGTTTATAATTAAAAAATCTCTTAACTGCTGGTATCTGTTATCGGCAGTTGTTGTTTTACGGCTCACGCCGATGAGAACGTGAAGTACGTAAAATCAAAAATTTTAAAATATGAAAACTCCACAACAAATAACCAACGAGCTAAACCAATTTAATGGTTCAGTTAATCTCTACAAACATTGGCTCGGTTTGAAATATACAGATGGTATCCAATACCTAGCACAAGAAGCAAATTGCTACTGGTTGGTAGATGCAATTGCTTCACATCAAACAAAGAATTTACTATCAAATTCAAAACTAAGAGAATTTCAAATTTGGAATTTACAAGTTCAAGATAATTCCAGCGTTTTGATATGTGAATGGGATACGAATCAAGAAGTATTACGGCAAGAAATTGAGTATACAGATTTTCCATTGAGCCACATCAAACTTTATTTGGTTGAAAAAGTTCTAATGCTTCCCAACGAATATTAAACCGCATCGCTTTGACTTTACCGTAATTGGATTTTTGGAGTTTGAAATTGCCGTAATTTAAACATTACGGCATTTATCATCAATAAAATCTGAAATAAGCAGTAATGATGAATTTAGGCTGCTTTGACTTCAACCAGAAAGGTCACACTATCCAATTATTGAAAATATATAGGAAGTTAACGGGTTTTATTCTTTAACTGCAACACAACCCTGGGTAGTTTTGTACCATAACTTTGCCACGAACTTTTTTTTACTATCACCTTGCTATCTTGGCAAAGTTAAATTACAAATCACAAATCTAAAATAATCAAATACTCGAAAGCAGAAGGGCTTACGCCCAGAGACAAATGAAGTAATTAGGAAATATTTGTCTTATGACTGCACGTAAATCCTCTACACCCAACTTTCAAGCAATTGATGATTCTGTTCTTGGCGAATATGCAGTTAGCAATTACTCAGAACGTCTGTACTCAAAAGTCTACTATTCCATTCGTTCTTTATGCGGACTTCTTGCAAAACGCAGTTTTCAAGATTTTAATTGGGATGCATTCAAAGAACGCTTTGCAAGTGATTTTGGAAAAGTAGAAGAACAGCGATTTTCTCTAGAACAATTACTTGAATTTGCTAATCGTAAGTTTGATAAAACTCTTGAAGATTTGGTAGTACGGTTGGGAACTATCTTGGCAGCGCAGACGAGAATATGCTGCGCGAGTAAATGCGAGTGTTAATCCTCAAATAAAAGCTGAGAGTTAATACTGACATAACAAACAATAAAGGGGGATAAAGAAGATTTTATCCTCTTTTTTAATATCAGAAATGATTTCAAATCTATCTTCACTTCAGACACTTTTCAATTCATAAGATTCAAAATATTTTTCTGTTTTCAAGATGTTACAAAATAGTTACATTGTTTGGGAAGGGGCATCTTTAATTGACGGTTCTCCTATAGTTCTCATTTTGACAGGATTCGTTAACCACACATCAAATCGTAAAACTGGACGACTAATACAATCTTGGATTTTGCAGCAAGATATTGTGCCGACGGAAGCTGCAAAAAAAGGTTTAGATTCAGGTATCTGCGGAAATTGTCCGATGAAATTAAGTCAGTCGGGTAGTTGCTATGTAAATTTGCTACCTACCAATAATATTTATCGCAAGTACGAAACGGGGAGTTATCCAAAATTCACCGCCAACGAAATAGCAGTTTTACAACGTTATCGCTATCCTATTAGGTTAGGATCTTACGGCGACCCAACCGCAGTACCAATTAAAGTGTGGGAACCGATTATCCGTGTATCAAGTAGATATACGGGGTATACACATCAGTGGCGCAACAATTGTAACCATAGTTGGCAGAAATATTTGATGGCTTCAGTTGAAAGCGAAGAAGAAGCGCGTGTTGCTCAAAGCAAAGGTTGGAGAACCTTCAGAATTATCGCTCCCGAAGCACCTTTGGGTAAAAACGAAATTCTTTGTTGTCATACAGAAGATGACAGAATTCAATGTGAAAATTGTTTGCTGTGTGATGGGGCATCCTCTAAACCAAATATTGCTGACAGAGTTCACGGTTTGAAATGGAAAATATCGAATTTTGTGAAATATTCTGAATCAATATCCACTTAGTTGAAATGAAAGTTTGTGATTACTTAGCTTCAGTTCTCTATCACAAGCTTTCAACCTTAATCAAAAAGATATTAAGCAAGGTGATATCTATGACGGAAGTTTTGAGTGAACCTCAATTTAAAATATTTACTCATCCGAAAACTGGAGTTAAAACTGGAAGAATTTACTTTTCTGCGCTTTACTTAACTGACTATTACGAAATTGTTGCTCACTGGTTGCAAAGACAAGAAATTATCTTTGATGAACAAGATTTGAAGCAATACGAAGATGGTTCGTTTCGTTTGTATTTCAGAACAAGTAATTCCGTTCTATCTGAATATTGGCGTTTAATAACACCCCTTACGGGGAAAAAACAGCGAAATAGCTTTTCGTCGATAAGGTGTAATAACTGATGAATTTAAAGTATCGAAATTTTCGAGCTAATATTAATAGTCAAGATTTAGCTATTCCTAATTCTCAAGCGCTAGTATCCCAAATTTCAGAACATGAGAAAATAAAACATATACTCATAGGTTCAAGCTTTGCAGTAATGAATACAATCCGAATTTTGCATGAACTTGGTTATGCGAATGCAGATGAATGGAGTCCTTTATTACCAACCTCTAATCCGGGAGAGTTTGAAAGTATCTTAATACGCTTAATTACTGCACAGTAGTGACTATTACTGCGAACCTTTTATCCCTTTTACGGGATATTTTTTTCAAGCAAAATTAAATTTTGCCAATTTATAATCATATAGTAAATTATAAATCGCTGGTCTTTTTTAATAAAAAAATTTATTAATTACGATCAAATTTGAATAAATTCAATAAATAAATTTGTATAGTTTGATTTTTTCGTGCGAATTTATCTATTATGTATGTAATTTTTTATTTTTTTATAAAATATATTTTCATAAATACTGATTATTATGTATTTAATATAATTAGGAGTTTATGACTCGTTTTTACTATTAAAACGAGTCAAACAAAGCAAATTTATTGTTTCTCAGTCAATTTTCTTACTTCTTCAATATCTAATTCCAATACTCTAGCAACTTTTTCAATGCTATCTCCTTCCTCCAGTAATTTTTTGGCAGTTTTTAATAAGGTTTCTTTCAATACGCTTTGGTAGTAACCTGTTTTTTCAATGTCATCACCTAAGTTAAGCATAGCTTCAATTTCCTCTTTGCTAAGTTCTGGGAATTTTTTAACCACGATACTTTGGATAAATGCTAGCACTTTCCTCTGATTGTTTTCATTGATCACTTCTTCCCTGGCTTGAGTAGTAAGTCGTTGTGCTAGAGTACTAGTTTTCTTAGGAGTCTCAACAAATAGTTTTGCTATTCCTGTTGCTAACGACCGATCATCAGGAAGTTCCTTAAGATATATACGATGTAGATGATTTTCTACCAAACTGGCATAGCGGGGATGGGGTGGAGTTTCATTAATTCTTTTATCGTAGATTACAATCAGATACCATTGGGGATTAGGAGGACGATATTGGCGAAAATAAACAAAAAGTTGTCCAAAAATGCGTTCGTAGAATTCTTCATCTTTATAAGTTTGAAATTCAACCAAATATAATGGCTCGTCCTCACAACCCGTAACGGTAGACAATAAACCATCTAAACGGAATGATTGGTCTTTTACTTCCTGTGCTGTGAATGTGTAAATATCAGGATTCGTCTCTGGTTTACCAATAAGTTCAAAAAAAAGTTGAGGTAATTCTCTAACTAGGTCATAGAAAAGGGTATCTGTTTTCACTTTTTGCACCCGTATTTGTCTCTATTTATTATTAAATTACTTTTTGGAAATTAAAATTAATAATTTTAGCTTTTCGTAATATAAGTACCAAATTTATATAATATTTTTTTAGATGCTATGAAAATATTAAAAATACTATCAAAACATTTTAATCAAACATGAGAAAATAATTTTTAGTATATTATTAACAATTTCATACTCTCTTCCCGCTTTAAGATTACCTATAATGTATTTTTTCTGATTACGTTAAGTAATCTGTTTTCCCGGAAGACTCAGAAACCATTTCAAGACTTGGGGGAACCCCAAAAACAACAAATCACTACAAAGAAAATCATCCTTTTTCTATACAAGCTTGCTTATTTGTTCTGTTTTTGGGGTTTACAAGCTATATTGCAATTATTGTAATTCCATAAGTATTAGCTTTCATGTCTAATATATTATGCAGATGTAATTGGGGCTGCCTTCCGCAAGAGCGCTTACGCGCAATTGGCAGTGATGTATCTGTTAAGAATAATGAAAAACTCTTCATCGAAACAAAAACAAATTTTAAAAGCATGGTATCAGCAATTGAAATCAGTACAACCCTCCAAAATTGCTGATACCAATTTAGTTGATTCAGAAAAATTAGATGTTGAAGAAGCGAATTGGGAAGCACGACAAACTTACTATCACGACCAATTTTTATACGCAGACAGACTTTAATGTACCTTATTATTACATGATCAAGAAAGTTGATTTTGTGGTAGCTCAAAATTGATCAAAAGCTGTGAAATGTAATGGAATAAAACTTTTCACAGTTTATCACTTCATTTATTCAATTAAAGGAGAAAAAATGCTTTCATATCAAGATTTTTTAACAGATGCCATTGTATTTATCTGTGCAGCTTTTGCGATTATGATGATGTTCGATTTTATTGCGATTTTAGTACATTCGTGGAATCAATGCGCCAAGCAAGAAAACAATACAGTATTACCAATTTTTCAAGAGAAAGCATTAGATAAAACTAATGATGTCCCAAAATCTATAGACTCTCCCAAATCTACTGATATCGAAGTATCAACTTTTGAAGCCAAAGATATTCAAACCGATTCAACTCGTTTAGCTACAGAAGAAGAATTGTTTACCTTAACCCTTCGTAAACTTAAGCAGTTAGCAGCAAATTACTCCATCCCTGGCAGAACTGCTATGACAAAGAATCTAAAAACAGCACATCAATTGTTAACTCCAAAACTACTTGGATTGGTAACAGTAGCTGAAATTCAACTATTAAGCCTGCAAGAATAAGCGAACGCATTTAAACGTAAATGAAACAAAATGCGTTCCTCTCTTACTCCTTTTATTAAAAAATTAGTCAAGAAGCATCGCAACTAGTGTAAAGACATCCCAATCATAGCATCAACATTCCAAACTAAACCCAATACTCAACTGGACTTTTAATTATGACAATTAAAGCACCCTCTAGCGCGAGTTATTTAGTCTCTACGCTGGAAGAGTTTATGGCAACTGCTAACTCATTCATTCAGAACTATTATAAAACAGGCAGCGATGCACAAGACATTCAAAGAATGATTATAGCTATTACAAATCTAAGGCTTGATATCAATATTGAAGCACTTGAAGCAGAATTCCAAATAACTCTCACAAAGCGTATTTAGTCGTCTCGTTTGAGTTAACTACTGTCTTGGCTTTTCACGGAATACAAAATCAATCATGTCACAAACTAAAACTATAAAAGGTATAACCTTCCAATACGGAGAAAACAAAAGTCAAAGGTATTGGGAACACGTAAGAGAAAAACAAACCTATATATTGCTTCAACCAAAAGCATTACCTACTTATTGGTCAATTATTCAATTTGACAAAAAAGGAAATTGTAAAACTTTAAATTGCGCGATTGTAGATAAACAAGGGAATGTAGTTCAAAAAGACCCTCTTTACTGTTTTCATGAACTAACCGTTGATGGTTGGCTTAATAAGCTTGCAGATTACATACGAGAACAAAATTATTAGATTGTCAATGAATCAAATTTTTCTAACCTTTGTGAAGGTTAGTTTTTTTATTTCATAATGTTCGGTGAATAATTTTAATGTATGTAATTGATAATTAACTAATTGCTGTGAATCATTTTTTGATCTCAAAATTTACTTTTAAATCACATTTTTATCATCTAGTAAATTATGCCTATTATGTAAATAAATATTAATTACTTTAACCTTTCACAAATTTTCACAAATGGGCTACAAGAAATCATGATACTAGAAATTTTAATTTTTTGTTTTACTAGAGCAGTGGTACATTATTTATATAGTTGTCAAACATTATTAAAGCAGCAGCGCAAAATTATGGCAGCCCCAGAACCACAATACAGTAAAGAAGAATTTGCACGACTGGGTGATGAAATTTATGCACGGGATATTTATCCACAACTTCAACCAAATAGTCAAGGCAAGATAGTTGCCATTGACATTACTACAGGTGCATGGGAAATAGATAATGATGAGATTTCAGCTTGTAATCGTCTTGAAGAACGTTATCCAAATGCACAAGTTTGGATTGTAAAAGTTGGTTCTGGGTATGTTCGTCGGTTTGGTGTAAGTCACAGTCAAAAAACAAAAACAGCATGATAATAGGAAAAGTTAATGCTGACTACGAGCCAATTATTCGCATTGCAATCTGCGATTCACAAGGAAAGGTACACGAACGAGATGCAGTGATAGATACAGGTTTCGATGGATGGCTTTGCTTACCTCCAGATTTTATAGCTTTGCTCGGACTTAACTGGAAAAGACGCGGACGAGCATTATTAGCAGATGGCAGCGAAAGTATTTTTGATATATATGAAGCAACAGTAGTTTGGGATGAACAGTTTTTAACAATTCCAATTGATGAGGCTGACTCCGATCCACTTGTTGGAATGTCATTAATGGAAGGTTACGAATTAAAAATACAGGTTATTGATGGTGGTATTGTAAAGTTGATGAAATTGCCTATCCTCTAAGCTTGAAATTTAATCGTTAATCTGGAATAACGTTTTTAATAAGATTAATTGGAGCTTCATTTATGTCCTGTCAATTTCCTTATTCCCACCACCTTTAGATACCAAAATTTCCTTTTGAGAAACAACTTTATTACCTGGTAAATTATGCCTATCAAACTCTCCAGTTTCCGGACTATAGGCGGCTACAGCTTTACCTTGAAGTGCAGCATAATCAATAATTGATACCGTTTCTAAACTGCGAATACCAAGTACTATATCGTCCGACTGTTTCATTTGTTGAATTGCGCTTTTGATTGAAGTTACGGTTGATAACTCAATTTTAATATCGTTTCTATGTGCTGCTAACTCTTCAATTTTGATCGCAGCAGGCGATGATTTTGACTTATATGGCGTTGCATCTATAAATTGAACTGCATCATAACCATGCTCAATTGCTCGATCAACGGCACGTAAAACCATGTTACACATTATTTGTTCGGTTTTAGCTTTAATTGCTTGGTTCTCAGCCGGAGCTTCAAAGAATACGACAGTGGCGATAGCAGGTTGAACTTCTTGTTTTTCTTGAGAGGATTTTACAACATCTTGCTGCTGTTTAGATATTTGAATGCCTGGATATATTACAGAAGTTGGGTCAATAGTTATATCGGCATAACTAGCAGGAGCATTATTAATAGTACCAGAAAAAGTAAACCCTTGAATCGGTCTGCCAATAGCTGTTAGCTTTTGCTGTAAAAAATTAACTGACTTTTTATTGACAGTTCCTAATATTTGGTTTTCAACCTTAGCATAAACTGTTGGTGGTTTGTGCGAGTCAGTTTTCTGTACTTCAAGAGTTATACTGGTTTGTCCGTCTTGCCATTGACGATTAGCCGCTTCGTACTTATCAACGCTATCAATTTGCAACTTATTATCTGGATTCTTCAAGCTGGTAACGATAACACTTTTTGTAGGAGCGGAAGTAATGGTAGCATAAGCCTCACATCCAGCAAGTAAAGCCGGAGAATGAGCGTTAATAGTACCAAACTTTTTACCTTCTACCCTTACCCAGCGAGCGGTTTTAGTATTATCGCGGGGATGGGAACCATCTTCAAACTGAATAGGAACTCTTTCACCCCTAAAATTTCTATCTGCATATTCATTGAATTGAGTACCAATTATCCTCATTTGGGTAAACTGTAACTCCTTGAGTTGACTTATTACCTCACCTGGAAAGACTGCAAATGCTACACTCGCTCGGCGCATCCCTGAATATTTGAAATTTTCTTCTGTGTGACTGATATCGTGAATAGCTGCTGTTAGCTGTAACTTTTGTTCTGTAGGGGTGTTGGTTCTTATCGATTCTACATATTCTTTTAATTGCTGTTTCAAGGCATCTATCATGCGATCGCTAACACCAAAATGAAATTCTACATTCCCTTGTTCGACTAACATTCCTGGTTTCAGTTGATGTTCTTTAATAGAGCGGAAGCTAATTGTACCAATCGGAACACTTATACTTTTACCATCCAAGGTTGTGAATTTAGCTTGAACAAATAAAGGATGAGGCATTTTTTTGGTCGGTTTTCTCGATGCAATCTCAAAAGTCAATTTCTTAAGTTTCCAGAAATTAGGATTCTTTGCTATTTCAAAATTAATTAAATTGGTAATTTCTAATTTTTTACCGCTGGTAGGTGAAGTAATAACTAAATAAGGACCTGGTTCTAATTTTTTTCTTTGTTCTAGTTGAATCCATTGTTTTACCAATGAATTATAATTAGTTTTTATTTCTTGAGCTTGCTTCTTTTGTTCGGGAGTAAATTCAATTCCTGGATAAAAGTTTCTAAATTGTTCAACAGAGAGAGCATTCAGTTGACATTGTTCAAAAATTTTATTTGTTTGCTCAATCATTAAATCGATAGGACTGTAACCATTGGTTTTCATACCTCTATTTGTAAAAGCTTCTGGATTTTTCTTATCAGCTAACCATTCAACTTCTTTATATGCTGTAATAGCTTGACAATATTGAATAATATCTTGATTTGGTCGCAAAGCACTTTTAGGTCCGTCGGCAGCCACTTGTAGTTCGTTTCCAAGTTCTGCTACGCAATTTTTCAGTAGTTGTTTAAATAATTGCAACTTTTGTTCTATTTTATTATTGTTTAAAGCTTTATTTTGTGGATTATTAGTAATTTTATTAATTTGATTTGATATATTGTGCGGTAACTGTAAGTTTTGATAACGAGGTGCTGACGAAATATAATCTAAATGCCGTAGTATTTTATAAGCATAATCAATTTTTTCTGATTGAGGCATTGTATCAATTTCACATTGAAGTGCGACATTTTTTTGAATTTCCGACGCAATAATACCAATTTTACTATCCATTGCAGAAACGGCAATTTCTTCAAAAGTACCTTGATAGGGTACTTTAGCTTTTTTGATAATATTAGGATAGCGGTTTTGTGGTAAATTATTTTCTTTAACTTCTGTAGCTAACAAGGGAAAGTCTTTAGCAGGAGCAAAGGCTAGTAAATCACCGTCAAAATCACATTGCATATTATCCATTGCCGTATCAGGATGTATGTATACGCATCCATCTAGCATTTTAGGTAAATGTTTATTTTTAAGAGTAATAACGCCATTTGAATTAATTAATGGAGAACGAGTAACTATAATTTCTTCACCTTCTTGTATATAAGGTATGCTAATTTCATCTAACTTTAAATCTAAACTTGGTTGAGCCATACCAGATGTAAATTTAATGGAACGTCCAGTAGCAATATCAACCCACTCTTTTCTTACAAAATCTTGAAGTTCGGTAATTATTTTGGGATGTTCAATAAGTTGACAGTAACCTGACAAATCAGCTTTCAATAAAGAATATATTAATAAATCTTTTTGTTCATTATTTAATTCTTCACTCTCGTGAATTTCTTCGCTTTCATTCTCAGATGATAAGCTGTCAAATATACGCAGTTTTTCTGTCTTACCTTCATTTTGATAAGATTCACTTGGTTCAATATTTTCTGCTAAAAAATTTTTGCGCCGTTCGTAATTTTCAACATACCGCAATGCTAACATTTTGGGGCTTTTCTGCTCTAAAGCTAGCTTTTCTGCTTGTTGCTTAATAATAGGTAAAATTTCTTCTTTTACAGCATGAGGATAATTAACTAAAATCTGAGTTCCTAAACTGTGTTCTCTGTATTTAGCTATTGATTTAACACCCAAGCCAATATCAATTACATACTCCCCAGGCTTAATAGCATCTGTTCCTTTTCTACCTTTAAAAGAAGAAGTTGCGAGTACCATATCATAGCCAGTTTTAGTACGCAAAGTTCCGGATTTTATATTACCGCTTATCCGTAAAGATGATTCTCCAAGCTTATCTAAGTTAGTCGGTGCAAGCGTACCTTTAGCAATTCGCATTACCGGACTTTCTTTTTGCTGTTTTACGCCCAGTCTGAATTGAAAAGTACTCAGCTTTATACTGTTAGCTTTTGCAAAATTACTGTCAATTAAACCCTTACAATCACCTACCAGTTTTTTTGCATTACTTGGAGCAATAATACCACCAGAATCTCCAGTGATATCGTCAATTACCAAGATTCTCGCATCACGCAACTCATGTAAACTTTGGCAGGATGTAAACGGTAAAGGATAAGCAGCACCATCTGAAGGGTTAGGATACAGTAAAGAACGAAGATTAGTATCATTAGCGAAGAACATCCTTTTACCCGCACAAAACTGTAGAGTCATCCCATTGTATTGAGTTAAATCGGATGCAACCGTAGCTTCTGGATAAGCCGTACCTATGCTAAACTCAGCACCGTCAAATAGGTATTCAGCGAGGGTGTTTTCAAGTTTCTCTTGAATTCCTGTATTTTGTTTAGTTTTTGTATCAAAGTGATTGAGTATTAAAGCCATCTTGAAGGAGAATAAAGCGAAGTGGTTTTAATGGCATATAGAAAAATTTAGATTTAAAGAACTCTATTTATTTTTAATTCTTTTAGTTGGTAATTCGATTTATTTTACGGTGTTTCTAAAAATTATGTATTAAAAGTTAATAGTTAATTAAGAGCAAAACTAAAAAAATGTTTTAGAATTAAAACTGGTATTTTGTAAGTTGGAAGGATTAGCAAATGACTAAAAAAGTAATTCCTAGCATTAACCAGCTTTCTTATGGAATGACCCCGGAAGAACTGATAAGTGAAGGTCATGTAGATGTAGATTATTTTTATGACCCCGATTTAGAAGAAATAAAAAAGGATGTTAAGGAAATGGAACGGATAGCTAGAGAATCTGATAAGTCCAAACATAAACGTATAGAGTTTTGAGAAGGACAATCTCTAACCGTTAGATTTCATATTTACAAATGGCGATCGCCGTATCTACTTTGCTATTTTTCGCGCCTAGTTTACGAGTTTACGTTTTAATTTAGAACTTTATTGTTTGGGTTCAATTAGCAAACTTACGCTTTTGAGGCGGAGTAGCCCAAATGACACAGTGTCCTGACTTTGCTTTACGTCCGTACTGAGATAAAATCACACCCAACCTTTGGGCATCTTTTACGCACTCTCCGTTATCTAAATAGCCACGATTCCAATCAATTAAACTCCTGGCGAACTTTCCCTCCTTGGATACCGCCCATTTCATTGCCTCCAGTTCATCCCAGGTTAAAGTGTTTGCCTGCACCCGTGTATATCCGCCACTTAGTATGCCAGCAATCCAAGGAGGCATTAAAATTCCCATGATTATTCCTACTCCTAGAATAAAAAACAACAACATACCTGCGGGGAATACAGCAGTAAGAAGTTTTCTACTTTCTGCGAACTGTGCTTTGCGAATCAGAGCGTGAGCGGCTCTATCAATCGCAACTTTCTGCCGTTCCACCGCTACTTCTTCTACCTTTTCCAAGTTACGTGCTAAATCTCGATTCCAATTTTTGAACAGTAGTTTTAAGGTTTCCGGTGCATCTTCCAACATTACTTCTAATTGTCCGGTAGCAATCAACACTAGAAATAAAGGGTCATCTTGAGATAATCCACAACTCAGCGCGAAATCCAGCACTCGCTTTTTAAACGCTTCGCTCTTACCTTTCAAAGCTTCTAAAAGTAATTTATCTGAAGCCTGCGATGATTTTGAAGATTCAGTTTTAAATGCTTCCGCGTCTGTTTCATCCGATTTATCTGCTTGATTTAATTGATTCATTTTATTAAATCTGTAAGAGCAAGCGCTTCATGAGCTTTTTTAAGAAAATTCTTAATTCGCTGCTTTGATACTACTTTTATTTCAGAATGTGTCAGCGATTCTGAAAAAGTTAATCCCCATCTATCTATAATATTGCGTTCCCAGTAGGGAAACTTAGGAAAGTCCATTATGATAAAATCGTAATCACTTTGGGCTGCGATAAACTCCGGCATTTTCTCTATGTAACTCCAGTCATCACATAAACCCATATTCTTGACAAATACGTGAGTCATTTGATTTCCTAAATCTTTTAAAGATTGTAAGAAGAATTCGGCAGAATCAACACCTCCGGTACAAACAAACCATTTAACAAAAGTAATTGAATTTTCGGCTCCTAAATCAATCAAATTATTTTTATTTATCCAGTTAGTAACATTAGAATAAACTTGAGCAGGTAAATTTACAATTACTGACTTTTCAAAAGCTTTCTCAAAAATGAAGTCTGCTTTCTGGGCAAGATTTTCATCATCGCTGAAAAATGCCAAATCCACGTCTTTGTAAATTTTAGCAATATCCTGATTGCTGGTATCTGCATCTATAATTGCCATATTTAATCCAGTAGAATAACAGTATTCGATTAATGTTCTACTGAATAAAGACTTCCCCGCACCGCCTTTTTCACCATCAACTATATGAATAGTGGTAGATGATTTGATTAATTCTTCTTGATTTTCAGAGCTATTATTTTTTCCATTTAATATTAATTCTTCTTCTAAAACTGGATTATCTTCACTCCAAAAATCACCTTCTACCGCATCTTCTATTTGCAACAATTTTTTGGAAGCACCATTAGGAGTATCGTCTTGGTGTAAAGCTTGATTTGTAATACCTTTGCTATCTTGTTCATCTGAAATCAAATCATCATTGAGTTCGGTTTCCCAATCTTCAACGGGATTGAAGTTTTCATCAGTTTTTAATTCGTTGTAAACAGTTGATCCAACATCTATTTTACTTTTTGAACTATCAGCAGGGGAATCATTATCACCGTTAATTGGCAATTCATCGGTTTGTGGTTGAGCATTTTGCAAATGATCGGGAGATGCTTGCATTTCAGTTAAGGAATCAGATGGATAATTAGAAAATTCATCCGAACAAGCATTAGGGTTTTTCTTTTTATTGTCCCTTTTTCTTTTATCTCGTTTAGCAACCATAATTAAAGCTCCTGAAAAAATGTGAATGTTTAATAAGAGAAATTATGAGAGGAGTAAGTACAAAAATACCCCGGTTGAATGTGCGAATTTCCAGTACGCACTCTCGGTTACAAAAAATTGTTTAAACCCGTGTCATCGTATTCATTATCACCAGCTTGAGTACGAAGTTCATTCAGAGAAGAAGAATTTACAGTCTTCTGTTTAAGTTGGGATGGAGTATCTTCTGTAAATCTCACCTGTACTGAAGAAGAAACATCTTCTAAACCAGCCAATTCTAAAATATCTTTTGTTTGTTTCCTTAAAACCTGTACCGCATCCATTGCAACAGAACGCAATTGTTGTGAAGTACAATCTGCTGTTAGGGAGTAAGGAAGCCAAAATGACCTAACTGCTAACAGTAGCATCTCGGTTTTACCCATAATGCAATTATCTTGAATGTATTTCATCAACTGTACGTCTGACTTTTTGCGTGGTTGATAGCGCCAGCGGAAATCAATTTGTGGAGGCATTAATGATTACCTCCTCTTGTACCAACAGATTGAAACCGTTTCTCAACAGCTTGTGAAAAGTACAAGAATAGACTGTAAACATCCGCCAATCTGCTCAACAGAGAAAATTCGTCAACTTGTTTGGGGATATTTGCACCCACTCCCCACACACAAGACTTTCCACGATAGTGCAAGTTCAATTCCTTCTTCATATAATCTGCGGTACCTCCGCAAAACAATATTTCATCGACTTGACGGGGAATCACTTGATTTAACCAACTTGTAAGGGCGGCGCTATACTCGCTTCTGGCTAGTTTTACCGCTTTTTGGATTTGTTGTAACTCTTGCTGTTTGTTAGCATTTCCCGTGCTTCTTAATAGTCGTAGTAAAGGAACAGGTGATAAGTCACTTCCTGCTGCTACTATCGCCGGAGCAAGTAAAGAAGGTGTTTGCCCCGATGTCTTGGCTACGACTCGCTCTAAAAGCCGAATCATTCCCAAATCGGAAGTCTTACCATCAGCTGCAACTACACCCCTATCGCCGATCAATACTGAAGCATTTCTGTAACCTACCATCGCCAGAGCAATGACTTTTCTTTTAAGCGCTTCTCCCACTCTCTTTTGGTACGCCAAATATATTCCCGCACCCTCTGGCAAACACTTAAACTCTATTAACTTCACCTGCATTCGTCCCGTCGCCGTTATGTAGTTGGCAAGTGCTGTTCCAAGTTGCTCTTCCAAACTCTGTTTATTTTCAAGCTCTCCTGGTGGAAGCAAACAAGCAAGTGCCAGTTGAAAGTTACAACCTAGCTTGAGTTTTTGTGAAGCAACCCAAACAGCCGAAGCAGTTTTAGCTATTGCTCTTTCGTACTTCAATTCTTTCAAACCAGCATTCGCATAGTATTTTTGCTGGGCTAAATAACCAACTGCAAAGGTTTCACCGTTGATATTCACCCATGCAATATTCTCTGGAGAAGTTGCACCCAAAATTTCTGTCGAATCAGAAGCAACTGATTCCAAGGGTATTTTTATCACTTCTGGTTCCACGATTAAAGATGCCGGATTTCTTTTCTCAAAGGTATAATAAATTCCTTTTGTTGCACTTCCTCCAAAATCTAAAGCCAATATTAGTAAAGGTAAAGTTTGAGTAGTTTCGCTCATGATTCCTAATTTAATTTAACTCGATTTTTTTAGATTGGTTGCGATAGTGAGACAGCAAATATTAAATGGTACTTGGGATGAATTGGAAATGTTTTTTAAATTATATACTCCTTGATGATAGTACTTCCTCTTCATTAATATTTTCATTTCCAAACACTTGAAGGAATCTGAAGGTAAATGAAGGTAAAGTATTAGGAATAATTATTGTTTTTTAAGTCCGCTACGGTCAAAAATTTCCTTCAAATTCCTTCACCATATTTCTTACTATCGAATAAATTCAAAAGTCTTCAAACAATCTCTATACATGGGTTTGAACAAAGTTATGGTCAAAAAGCTACTGTAGTTTTCGGTTTATCAGATTTGATGGCTTCTGTTTCTTACTTGAATCCATACAGAATATTCCAGCCTCTCATCTTAAACCAAATGTAAACTCACTACACAATTTACTAATTGTCTTGTGGTAATGAGATTAATCTGTTGCCGCATTATTAAAAAAACTTGCTTCAAATAAATAGCACAAATGTCTATTAATTCTGCTTATGAGTTTATAGAACATAACTGATGAAAATTTACTTATCGGCTCGATTAATATTTCCATAATCTTCAATACTTTATTCCTTCAGATTCCTTCTCTATTAGTAACGAATGAACATTAAAAGCCGCAATACTACAAAAGAGAGATTGTAAATTTAGGGCTATCAATACTAAAATTTTTGGTATTATAATTTTCTAAAGACTGTTTCTCACCATCTCAGTATTATAAAGTATATAAATCCTTGTTATAACTTGATTACAGTCATTAAGTAACCATTAAGCATATGTGTATAATTACACTGATTTTTAATGCTAAAGATTATAATTAAAACAAGATAATATTTTATTCTTAAGGGTAATCACATAAACTATATAAAATTAATCACACTAATTTGAGGAAGCTACATAAGCGAGATAAAAAATATTTGTGTAAAATTTTGATAGTTAAGTTATGAGTTTACTGAAAACCAAGAGATATAAGGTGTGGAAAATTTTCCACACCTTAAGCAGGAAAACTTCTTACCTCTATCAAAAGTAAAGCAGAAGAATATTGGCAATTAATTATGCCGCTAGCCATCTGTAGAATCCAAAAAATAAAAAGTTGGGGAATGCTGAAGGGCAATGAAGCACATACTGCTAGAGAGAGAGACACCCCTAACGCCAACCCAGAAGTAACCAATATACGGATTATTGGTGACTCCTTTGATCTAGATTTAGCAACTTTAGTAAGAGACAAAATCGGTTCGCAGAAAATTCGCTCAAATGCCGTTCTTGCGGTAGAAATGTTGCTTAGTGCAAGTGCTTCCTATTTCCGTCCGAATGCACCTCAAGAAGCAGGAACTTATGAAAAACAACGTTTAGATAACTTTGTGAAAGCATCTGTTAATTGGTTAGATTCTTCTTGGAGGGAACGAGTAGTTAGAGCAGAGTTGCACCTCGATGAAATTACACCTCACATTCACGCTTACATCGTGCCGCTGGATGAACGAGGTAAACTCAACTGTCGCGCCTTGTTTGGTGGAAAAATTAAATTATCCGAGCTGCAAGATAGTTTTGGAATGGCTCTTTCACATTTAGGCATCTCTCGCGGAATTAAAGGCAGTAAAGCTACCTACACCACGCTCAAAAAATATTATGCTGCCGTCAATCAAGATTCTCAACTCATAAATTTAGAACGCTTTCTTCCAAAAGCCCAGGTGCATGAAACAGGTGAAGAGTACCGACAGCGAATTATTAAAATTTTAAATCCTGAGTTTGAAATAATCAATTATCAACTCAACCAACGCTCTCGCTTGCTTAAGCAATTTGCCGAGTTGAAACACACTGCAAAACAGGGTGAAAAACTGCGTCAACAACTTTCTGCCGAATTACGAATCCTGAAAGCAAGTATTAAACATCAAGACTTACCTTTAGAATTAGTTGCTTACGAACTAGGGGTAAATCAAGACAATCAATGGTTATCAACAAATAACGCTATTGATTTAGTAATGCAAGTTAATCAATGTAAATTTGATGATGCACTTATCTGGTTGCGCGATAAATTCGGGGAGGAGCAAATGCTTGCTGCGGCAACTAATCAAGTCACTAGCAAAGCCTTACACATTGCATATCAAAATCCCAAAGCACAATTTGTAGCACCAGTACCCGATAAAAGTCATTGGAAAGAAATTGAAAAATATTTCCAGAAACATTACTGTATTCCGCAAAAATTAATGCAGACACTGAATCAGCGTGGTTTGTTGTATGCGGATACATCAGGTAGTGCCCTATTTCTAGCGCGAAATCTTTCTTCTGGAGTCACCGGAGCCTACCTGCATTCATTAGAAATGACGGCGAATACTTTTAGTTTATATCCTGGAAGTAAACGTTCTGGTGGTTGGTTTCATCTGAGCATGGGAAGAAGCTCGGATAATCTCATAACAGCAGCAATGATAACTGCTTCGCCGATTGAATCATTGTCTCTAGCAGTATTAAACGCCCCTCACATACACAGAACTCTCTACTTATCCATCGATAGCATTCACCCTATCACCGAGACTTACGCTCCTATACCTATAGAATTTCTCAAGACTATACCGAATGTGGCGATCGCAATGTCGCATTATAGGGCGGGTGCCATTCAAAAGCTTTTACCTCATTCAATCAAGTTACAGCCGAAAACCACTTGGAATAAAGAGTTACAAACACGTCTTGGAGCTACAAATTATGCCGCGTTGGAATAAAGAACGGTGCTGGAAATGACGATATTGTCAGTTTTGATGAGTAATAATCCCTTCTCATACATACTTGGTTTTGGCTTGCTTGGAATGATACTGGGTATTAACCTCTGGGTTAATTCAACAATGGAAAGTTTTCAGAAACCCAAACAATCTAAACAACCAAAGACGGCACAAGAGTATGTTGAACGAGGTTACGAAGTAATGAATGAAATACCGCCACTTCAACAAAATGACAACGCACAGCACCAAGCTAATTGTAAGAATGCAGAACAATCTTTCCAAAAAGCTATTTCTCTTGATTCTAAAATTGCTTTAGGCTATCAAGGACAAGGTATGAGTTTAATTTGTCAGAAGAATCTTGTAAATGGTAAAAAATCTCTTCGCCGTGCCAAAACCCTCTATTTACAACAAGGAAAAAAGCGAGAAGCTAAAAATATAGATTTAATTTTGAAGTTTATAAACAAGTAATTAAGTATATATTGCATAAACAGCGAATAACTGCTTAACGGCTTGATAGTTATGAACTATTATCTTTTTTATCAAATATTTTTTTGTAATTATAAGGGAATATTATATTTTTATCTGTAACTAAAAAATTATTTATTTTTATATGTATGACAGAATAATTTTCTATAAAGAAAAATATAGGATATAGAAACTTTATATTTTTTAATATTAAAAAAGTGTGAATCTATTCATCTTAAGTTAAGCTACTATAAAGTTAATAATTTCTCGCTAAATTGAAAGTAATTAGCGAAGTAATTGCTGTTAGTAAATGGAAAAAAACAAGAAAAATTAAAGTGTTATTAAGTGCATATAACTACCATTACATTATCAATATTACGCAACAACCGTCGCTGTAGTAATTTATAACGACGATTAGATGGGAGAACACAAATTGTATTAATTGATAGTCAATAAGCGGATGATGAATCTCTTTAAAACCAATACACCAAAACAAACAGTAAGTTCTCGTCACTTTAGAACAATTGTTTATCCAAATCAAAATTCAAAGATACCGAAAACAACTGCATCTAACTGGCGATGGAAGCAATATTCTTGGGCAGCTTATCAACTTCCAAATGGCATGAAAGTAATGAGCGCTCGTCGAGTAGCACAGTTAGCTGGGCAACCGATTACGGATGTCATAGACTTTGTGCAATCGAATGATTTAGAAACACTAAATGTAATAATCCCTTCTAGAGTTGTCATAAATGCAATCACTTTGCCTAGCATCGCAATCTATTTACGACGGCTTCTTGAAGAAGATAAGTTACAGCATAATAGATTATCTCTGTCTCGTGAGGAATGGGGAGAATTAATAGACGCATTAACAAATCCATCCTTCGGAGAAGACTTAACACCAAATCCTTACTTCTTCATAAGTAATTGTCCGCCTGTAAGAGCAAACACAATTCAAATCCGACTTGAAGATAATATTACTTTGGAAGTGCTAATTTTACAGACTGGAGAATATCGAATTTCCTGCACCGAAGGATTGAATTGCATTCAAGCTAACCCCGAATGGTTAATGGATACCTCACCAAAAAAAGCCAGAGTTTTTTCTAAAATGAAATTGTCTCATCAAACCATAGAATGTCGATTTGTTACCGAACAAGGGATTAAACAGGCGTACACTTTTAGTTGTAATGATTGGCTATCAATATGGGAATATTTAGCAAAAAAAGGTAATAAACGTGCTATTACGGTTTTAAAAGCTTGTGCGAAGGAACGTATTTCTGCAAGAGTTGAAAAAATGCTTTCTAAAAGTTGTTAATTTTCTTATTTTGGTAAATTGCGCTTTATTACTATAAATTTAGTATTGCGCTTGGCTAAATATCATTTATTCATCACACGAGTAAAATTTTTTAGGAGATTAAAAATTGTCAAAGAATATTAAAAAAAGAAATGTGTTTAAAGAAAATATTCTTTCTGGCTTTAATTAAATTAAAGTATTTCACTTAATGCTATTAAAGCGAAAATTAGAAGAACCTTAATTTTAAATTTTAAAATTACAGGTATATTCCTAATACTCTTAATATTTTCTTCACTGGTGCTTTCTGGGCTTCCAACCGTTGCACCTGAGATAATAATCCCTTGGGGATGTACTTTGACGACTTAACTAGGCGTTCAGCTTTGCTGCCTCTATCGCCTCTATTCCAAAGCTCGTAATGATAGTAAGCTTGCGGGTAATCTTTTCCACCCCTAGTAATAGTACGCCAGTGAATGCTACCGCTGCCTTCACCTTTACGTCTTTTACTAGGGGACAACTCGATTTTACTAGGGCTACTATCTGAATTACTAGGGCTACCATCAAAGCCTTGTGATATATTAATTTCACCGTTATTTATCCACTTATACCCTAGTAATTTATCTGCGCCTTTAGAAATATCTGCATTCGCATCACTTAACTCCGGGCTGTTTTCTTCATCCCCTAGTAAATTACTAGAGTTAGTCGCAACATCCAGTAATTTCAATATCTCTATAACGGGGCGTTTAGCAGATTCTGCATTTTCAACGCTTCCGAATAATTTCTTAGGAATGTACTTGCTGCGCTTTTTATTGCCTTCTTTCCAGTGGTAATAAGCCTGTGGGTATTTTTTGCCATTTTTGGTAATAGTGCGCCAATGGATATAGCCGTTACCTTCTCCCGATAGACGCTTTTTACTAGGGTTGTTTTCTTCATTGTCCCCTAGTAAATTACTAGGGCTATCTAACTCCGGGGATAAACCAATTTTACTAGGGCTATTCTCTTCATTGTCCCCTAGTAAATTACTAGGGCTGTTGCTAGGGGAGATAATTTTACTAGGGCTACTATCTTCCTTATCCCCTAAATTATTACTAGGGCTACCCTCTTCCCCATCCCCTAGTAAATTACTAAGGCTGTTTTTACTAGGGGATAAATCATTTTTACTAGGGCTATGAAGAGGATTATTACTAGGGCTGCTTTCTTTCTTATCCCTTAGTAAATTACTAAGGCTATTTTTACTAGGGGATAAATTATTTTTACTAGGGCTACTTTCTTCTTTATCCCCGGAGTTATCTTTTTGGGATTGAAAGAGATCGACAGAAACATTAAAAAGTCCCTGTTTACCCTTAATTGGAAGCGGTTCTGTAATAGGTTGAACGTTCTCTAACTTCCACGCATAACGTCCAATTTGCCAATCACCACTTTTTAGTTCGGTTTGTGACTGTTGAGCGATAAATTCAGGTGTCATCTCGATACAGTCAACCAAATCACAAACGGCAAGAGCATAACCATGTGGGAAATTAATTTCATTCCAAGCTGGTAACTCTAACTCGTTACAAATCTTTAAATATTGTTGGTATTGAATTTTAGTAGATTTAGCAGTCGAGCAAATTAATAACTTCCCTCTATATTTAGTCTTCCAGCTTCTAGTTTCGTAATTTTTTAGACCCAAGGGAATTAAAGAGCAATACGGCTGCCACAGACTAATCGCTTTTAAAGTATTAGGCGTAGTGGTGTTGTAATTACCGCTTTGTTCCTTAACTGATAAGTGAGTTGAGGTAAAGTATTCGCCGCCAGACGATTTGACCAAGCCTGGTGTCGAGACAGTTTCCGAGGGCTGCTCTTCGAGCGCGATTAGTTCGGTTGCCGCTCGGTGTTCCTGGGGATCTGTCCAACCGATTGGCAGTCCAAATTCCTGCTCCAGCCATTCTGGGTTGAATACTTCGTTCTTGCCAATCAATCCCAGTTTCTTGGCTTTGGCTTCCGATTTGGTATTCCCAGGAGGTCGTCCGTTCCCACTCCAACTCAATGCTCCGGGACGTGGCAACGAGCAAGAGTCTTTTACCAGACCATCTGGTTCCAAATTTAAATCGCGTTCCGACAACAATCCATTGTGCATCATACCCACACTCGCAAAGCTGCCAGAGCATCTGTTTAAAATATGTTCCGGGTTTTTCTCCAGGATATTGGGGTGCAGATAGCAATCCGGGTACGTTTTCGAGACAAAAGAATTTGGGTTGGATTGTGCTGACGAGTCGCAGTATTGCGGGTATGCAGTCTCGGTTATCGGCTCCACCCAAGCGTTTTCCTTCAACGGTAAAAGATTGACACGGTGGCGATGATGTAATGCAGTCGATTCCCTGGACTCTTGGGAATTCTCTAACGTCGTTGTAGATGGGGACTCCGGGAAATCGTTGTTGCAATATTTCTCTACACCAGGAGTCGATTTCGCAGAGTCCGCACAAGTTGACTTTTCGGGTGATGATTCCTGAGAGAGGAAATCCCGCTCCAACTCCGCTACACAAATCGAGTTGTCGGAGTTTTCTTCCCATTGCTGCCATGCTTTTTCGTATTCTTGTAACGATTTAAAATCATCGGGGTCTGGTGGTTCTATACTTTCGTCCCAAAAGATCGTAGGATTGCCATTTGAATCGAGTTTACGTGGGACTTCGCCAAAATGTGCCGGGTTCCATCGATCCGAAGAATCTTTATCACTCCTACCTCCCTGCTCCCCTGCTTCTAAAACTTCCATACCTGCGGAAACTTTATTATGTGAATTTTCAAGCGGTTCTACATTCTGCTGAATTTCAGTAGTGTCATATCTAAAACCATTCCAGTCGCGTTTATAAGTTTGTTGATATTGATCAATATTAAAAATTGTCATCATTTTTTATTGGAGTACTTGCTTAACAAAACACACCCTGCTCCAATGGTTTAAGATATTGCTAGGATAAAGATAGTTAAAGCTTTGTTTAATTCACTTGCCTATCTTATTAAATAAATATTTAATCACTTAAAGAACTCTTAAATTAATTTGTCGTTAAAAATGCAAGAAATCGTTACAAAAGGTATGGAGATGCATCAAAAGCTGTTCGATGAAATGCTAGAACGTTTTGACATCTCAGCTAAAGAAATCGCTCAATTGATAGGGGTTTCCGAAGTTACTTTGTCTCGATTCCGGCGCGGTAAGGGTGACTTGCTAACAACAAAATTTTTGGCTTTACTATTGGTTCTTCCTGAAGATGCAAGAGAATGGTATATTTCGCGATTAGTTGGTTCTAAACCAAAAACCAATCTACGATCGCTTGTAATGGAAGCATCTCCCCAAGAAAAAGCAGAGGTTCTCAATGCTCTTGCTATTTGGGTCGTTCAATCCTGTGAAAATAAGGATTCTAGCCACTTACCGCAAGCAGTGTAGGAATTGAAACGTAAGGTATCATTTAATAAAAATGACGATTTCTGGAATGGGGCGAATTTGTATCATTTTTTAATCTAATTGTTTTTATTATTGTTCAAATCGCGTACATCACCCCAAAACGAAGTTATTACAGGTGCAAACTCCGACGTATCTTCACTACTAGCAGGTTGTGCAAAATATTTAGCACGATTGGCGATCGCCAAAATTCTGTCAGTATCTCTAACATACAACGGAACCATTTTTTCCCGCTGTTCCAACAATTCTCCCAACCCAATATTCATTATTAGTCCTTGGTGAAATAGTTTACGTGCAGCCTTCTCTACTATCCGCGCTAATTCCGCACCAGTACAATTAACAGTTTTATTGAGAATAATCCGCCATTCCTTTTGTGTAAGCACATTAGTATCTTGATATCGCTTATCAAATCTTGCCAAATGCATCATCAAAATTTCTTTGCGCTCGTAAGCTTGAGGGAATCCTACATAAAATATTTCATCAAATCTTCCCATCCTGGTTAACTCTGGTGGTAATGCATCAAGTCTATTGAGAGTAGCAACGACAAATACTGGAGTCTTTTTATCTTGCAACCAGGTAAGTAGAGTTCCTAAAATCTGTGTGGAATTATTATCCCCGCTATTAGTAGATGTAGAAAATAGTTTATCCAACTCGTCAAAATAAAGCACCACAGGAGCGCAAGCTTCTACTCTTTCTAAAGTGCGTTTTAAATATGTTGCACCGTAACAGGTAACGGCTGCGGTATCCACGCTGACAAGAGGGAAACCCAGAAGAGAGGCACAAACATTTGCAGCAAGTGTTTTACCAGTTCCGGGTGGTCCCACTAGTAAGCATCCCTTGGGAAGAGGAATATTATTATGTTGTGCTTCAATCGAAAAATCCAGTTTTGCTTGAAGGGTAAACTTCTTGAATAAATCCAAACCGCCAAAATCCGGAACACTTGGCTTTGAAACAAAATTAAAATTGAAAGAACGAAAGCGTTGAATTTTATAAGCTAGAAGTTGTTTAGATAAATCATTAATATTTGATAAAAAGCAAGAATGAATCGCAATTGCTAAACCATTACGAATTTCTTCAATTGTCAAACCAGAAGCAGCATTTACCAAAGTTGATATATCAATTTTATTTATATATTTAGGTAAATTTTTCTGTAGAAAATCAGCGATATCGAGAGCGGAAGGTAGTGGATTAAATAAATTGGGAATTAAATTAGCCAGAGACTGGGACATCTCAACATTATCGGTGGTTAAAATGATTATTCTTTTGAAAACATCATGATTCTCTAATTCATAATAGATATTAACTATTTGCGATATAAGCTTATGAGAAAAGAATCCTTCCTCTTGTGATGGGTTATTTGCTAAAGATAACAAGTTTTCAAATATAAACATTCCTTCGGAAGGCGTATTCAATAAAAAGTTAAAAGCAGCAAAAATATCCTGCTCGCAGTTGCCCCACAGACTTGAATTTATAGCTGAAAAACTTATTTTACCTATCTTATTGCAATTAACTTCTTCAAAACAACTCCAGCCAGAATTCCATAAATAAACAGGAACATTTTTTGGTTCCGCACAGTTCCGGTAAATCCACTCTAAAACAGTCATGCGTTCCCTTGTTGAAGAAGTTACGTTAACTACAGGAAGACCTGAATCAATCAATAAATTCAAATAAGATAATTCCATTGTTAATAATAGCTCTTACTAAACTAATTCAATACCTTGATTATTCTTAGATTCTGGTAAAACTAAATTTTGTTGTCTTGGTTGTAGCTTTGGTAAAATTTGTTCAAAGTAATTTAAATCTTTCTGGCTCATATTACTTTTTAGCTTTCCTCCATCCTTTTCTAACAGCACACCACGTCCATCTTTCGCCTCAATATGCACATTTCCTTCTGGGCTAGCTCGCCATTTATAAGAAAATACACCATCAATTTCTACTTCCTGTTGTTGAGCGATGGCATACTGTACTAAAGCATTAGTAACTTTCTCTACACCCTTAAAATACTCGGCTTCTTGTTTACCTATAGGAGCAAAGGTTGTAGGTAGAGGTTCATTTTCCTTCAAAGAAAGTTGTAAACTGCTAATATCTTGAATTTGTGTGCTGTCCAAATTTCCTTGTTCAACTTTTATGCCCAAAGGGGTTGAACGAAACTGCATTATTTGTTTACCCGTTGCTTCGCTAGATACTTCGTATAAAGCACCTTGACGAGAAATTTGGTATTCTCCAGCAGTATATTGATTTGCTCCAGGTTGCGTTTCGAGATGAAATAAAGTTTTTAAAGATGCAGCACCTTTGTGTTGCACAGAACTATCTTTGAATTCGCGTATTCCCATTTTGATAGCAGAATTCACGCTTTGAACCACAGTTGAGACATTATTAATAGCTTGCTGCCACCATGAAGTATTTTTGGGTTGCTGCAATCTTTGTTCGATTAGCTCTTTATAAAAACTGCGTTCTTGCTGTAATGCTTTTAACTCAGTCTTTAATTGCTCAACCTCAGATAGAAGTATATTTTTTATAGGGCTATCTTCTAAAACTTGGAGAGATTCTTTAACTCTTGTTGAGCCATTGATAAATGGTAAACTTATATCTTCTTTGATTTCAGGTTTTTGGTTATTAGAATTGTTGCTATTTGAATCGCTGTCATAATCTTGCTTCTCATCAACTGTATTTGTATTACTTGTTTCAACAACTTCAGATTTACTTTGACTTTGATTTGATTCAGCTTGTAAAAAATTATTAACTAGTACTTTGCCATCTTTATCACTCTGTAAAATAACTTTTCCGTCTAATTCAACTTTTTTATTTATTACTCCCGAAGCTACATCACCAACAGGAGTAGAGCGTAATTGTTGAATTTCGGTAATTAGTTGAGGATTTAAAAGCTGTCCTGATATCCCAGATATTTCATCTCTAAAGTGATTATTATCTCGTCCGTAAATCAACCTATCGCCATCAAATATTTTCAAGTCTTGCTGTTGGTTCTCTCCTGAATGTTTGTCATTTAATAACGTTCTTAACAAACTTTCAATTATTCGTTCGTAATGCTGTTGCATCGCAGTCGCATCACCAGAGTTTAAAGTAAATATGTCACTCATAATGTTAATTCTTCCCGTATTGCTATACGATTTAGAAGCATATGCGAATCCACATAAAAGATTGCTAATTCTCCATCAAACATCCAAGCTACAAATTGGCTTTCTTGATTACTTAAACGCTTACATTCATAGCATCCAAACTTGTTAATCCTGCCAGCTAATAAACCATATTGGTCAAATATTTCTATGACGAAAGGACAGTAACCTACATCTAATTGTGGTTTATCAATAGCGGACATTAACATTTTCTGCCATTCGGGATACTTTTCTAAAAGAGATGAAACCTCTGTATTCCAGTGTGTTTGTAGTGTTTGCATTTTTTTTATCAATATTTTTGATTCCGCCGAAAGTAATAAAAAAAGAGACATCCTCAACATCTCATTTAAAACACACCCGCAAGCTCTTGGGGAGAAGGTAAAGCGCCAGGTTGTTCAGGTAGTGGAAATAATTCTTCTGCTAAATGAACACGTTCCAAAAACTGATTAGAACGTTCCGAGTCAGTAATTTGTACTCTATTATTTTGAACCAATCTTTCTCTTACAAATTCCCATTTCTCCTCAGACCAATTCATCTGCCCGATATCTGATAAGGGAACCTTTATTTTTTGCAACAACGGAACATAAGCTTCCGTACCCCTCTGGTAAGCTGGGTTAATAATTACTGCCCTCCCAGTACCCATCTTGGCAAACTGGGCTGGTTCTAATAGATGTCTTTTTTGATGATGTTCGTTAGTGCTGCGAGAGCCTCCCCCTTTCCCCGTACTGCGAGATTTAGAATTAAACTGAATCTCCATTTCTCCGAGGTAGTCGCTAAATAACTTCGCAGATTCGGGATCTTGGGGATTAAATATAAATTTAGTTGCAGTACCCCCTAAAATAGCTCTTGTCAGTTCCTTTCCGTAAACTTTCTCTAATTGAGCAATATTTTGATATCCTAAAATCCCCACCATGCCATCTTCCCTATTTTCGTTAAGCCAATTTACTAACGCTGGTAGGTACAAAGTTGGTAATTCGTCCAATGCCACAATCAAAGGGTCAGAACGGGGTACGGTACGCGATACATTGCGGGTAACAATCATATGCAAAATAGCTGCAAGTAAGGGACCTACAATATCTCGGTTATTTCTATCCAACCCAAACACAATCAATTGCTTTCCATCTAAATCCAACGGTAGCGTCGTTTCACCGCAAAAAGCACCTACAAAATCGCGTTTGAGAAAACGCTGAAACATTCTTTGTGCAGTACCGATAATCGACACTGCTGTTTTCTCAGAATCCTTAACGCTGATAAGTTGAGAAAGTGGTCGAGAAGTCCATACTTTGAGTTTATCTTTGGAAGCAGCTTCCATACGTGCCGCCAAATTTGGTAAAGATAAAATTGCTTGCGCCATCATTAAGTCGCAATATTTATCATCACCAGTTAAAGTTTTCACTGCTTTTGTTACCAGTAAAATACCTTCAACTAAACTATCGCCAGCTTCTTCAAAAAATTTATCGCTACTATTATTATTACGGTCAAAGTTACGAGAAATAACCTGCGTCATTTGTCCTGCTGCAATAGCATCTTCTTCATCTTTCAATAAATCCAAAGGATTACAAGTTTCACTTTCGGGGAATCCCGGCGCAAATACCCGCACTTTGTAACCACGTTTCATCGCATAAGCTACAGCTCGTTTAGTCTGCGCGGGGTACTTAAAATCATAAAGACACATTGGAAATCCTTGGTCAAAAGCACTACGGAGCAAGGGATCAATAACTGAAAATGTTTTACCAGAACCTGCTGCACCAATAGCAGAAATTCCTCTTTGAGCATCAGGGAAATATAACGTTTTTTCTGGCTCTTTCCACCTATGCAGTTTTTGAGTAAAAGAAGGTTTAGATTTTAATAGCCCTTTGGAGCGCCACTGTTTTTCAATTTGCGAACGTATATCTGGTGGAGTACCGACATAAAGTGCTACTGAATTACGAATTGGTTTGGCAATCTGCTTTTTAGCCTTACGTTTAGCTTTCTGTTTTTCACGTTTACCACCCCAGTAACTGGTTGCTACTTTACCCTTATGATTACCGCCGGATAAGAAATTGAAAATGGCGATCGCAGCAAAACAACCTATAAGCATCAGCCCAGATTGTGACTTCATTAAATCTGCCAGTCTTTCAATCTGTAAAGTTGTTGGTGTCGTAGTTGTCTGTAATTTAATAGTTGTCATTTTTTAGTTTTTCCGATAGGTGTCCAAGTTTCGTGGAAGTGCGTATATCTACCAGTATCAAAACAATATTCGTTCTCAGATACCATTATGAAGGTACGTTGTATTTTGAGTAAAAATTAGACAAGGAAAAGGTTTAAAAATACTATCATCAACTTTTATTAATTGTTGAGATGATGGTAAATTTGGATTAGCAATTATTTGTAAAAGACGTTCTCCCTCCGAGCGATAAACTTCATATAAACAGCCAGCGACACCACATAATTCAGGTGAACGATAATCAAATACAAATAATTCACCAGCGCCATTTAATGATATTTTTATAACTTTTATTGATTTTTTTTCTAACTTAGTTTTTGGGAGAGAAGATTTTACTTGTGCAAGTAGAGATTGAGGAACTGCATCGTAAGCATTCTCCCAAACATATTCTGATTTTTTATTAAATTGATATTTATTACTATTCGATTTGAAGCTTAATATCCATAGTAAAGTAGCAGTTAATATACATAAAGCAAATAAACTACAGGTGAAAAATTTAAAAGCTAAAAAATTATTGTGCCTCTTCATATGTCAAGATATAATGGTTTATAATTTTGATTCAATTTAGGAATATTTAATCAATACATTCCATATCTTTCATTGCTTCACTATATTTATCTACAACTGCAATACCATGCTTATTGACAGAATTACTTTCGTTAGCATTACTAACTTCTGAATCAATTGGAATATTTACACCACCAAAATGCATTTGACCAACACGTTCAATTAATCTTTCACCTGCAAATGTTTTTCCCGTAGTTGGGTCAATTTGTTTTGATGCTTTATCCAATAATTTATTCGTATCAGAAGCAATTAAATTCTGTTGTTCTGTAGGTGAAAAATATTGCACCATTTCTTCACCTGTAACTTCTTTACCTTTATCTAATCTAGTAAGAAATTTTGTCCCACCAGATTTACTCTTAATAATTTTTCTCACATTAGGACGGTATGACATAAATTGCATTGCTCCCAGAGAGCGACCGCAATTACCATTACCATCACAAAGATAATTCCCAACAGAGTTGTAGTTATCTTGAATATCAGAAAGCGCAGTGCTTAAAGCATCTATGTTAGTACCTGATATATGCTTTTTACTACAACTACCTTTGTTTGGTGGTAATAAATTAGATAAATTACTACTTGAAATTATGGGAGAACTATTAAAAGTAAATCCGCTACTTTTCAAACCTGTAGGAGTAGAAATAGAATTTTCACCATCTCCATTTATCAAGCCTAAAAATATAGGGTCTTTCTCCCGATAAGTCATAAATGGAACCGGACCGATAAAATAGGGTGTACATCCCAAATCAACAAAATTATTTCGCATACAAACCCGAAAGAATAAAGCTTGGGACATCATTCCATCTACTTCTGACACATCCCAAACTGCTACCTTAAAAGCATCGCCAAAAAGATGTCTGCCTGTAGGTTCTTTTCCGCCATTAACAGAACCTAAAATTCCTCTACCACCTTTGACTAACTGATATTTACCACTAACCCAGGCTTTACCTTTAACAGCATTAGAGCCAGATAACTCAACATGAGCGCAGTCTTTATTGCAAGGTACGGCGAAACCTTCTTTGTTACTTCCAGAAATTGTTCGTTGTCGCTGCTGTTCGTCGGTTCCAAAAGCAACGTCAACAATTCCGAACGTTCCACCGGAGGCGTTTATGGGATTGGGGAATTGGGAGAAAGGAACCGACTCCAAACCCGGAACAGAGTTGATATAAACCCCTTGCCATTTTTCAAATTCTTCAATTGGCGTTGTGGATAGTCCAGGTATGGAATCAATATTATAATTCGCCCCTTCAGCAATTTCAGAAAAATCTAACTTACTTAAATGTGGCGATCGCCCTAATAAATTACCAATCGTTTGATTACCATCTACAGAAGCAGATAATTTTTGAGATAATAGATCGGCAACAGGTTTAATTTCAGCAATGGGAATATTCTCTAACTCAGGAATTGCCGAAACCAAGCTACCTAAAGTTTGTAGTTTGATTACACCAAAGCTTCCTAAATTAAGTTTAGTCAAATCCTCGCCAGTAATTTGAGAAATATCAGCCAGCGAAAACTTTTGTAGTTCAAAAGAGTCCTGAAAATCACCTAGCATCATAAATTCTGCTATGTTTTGTCCTTCTTCCCAACTTCGATTGGGATTATAACCTAACTTTTTCTCAACATCTTGAGGTACTTGAAATGAGCCATCTGTATTAATAAAAGGCATTGTCGAAAAAGTAATTTGATTCCAGTCTGGTATACGAGTATTCTGCCAATTAACAGTTTTTATTTGAGTTTGTGTAGTTAAAGAAGCAGGTTTGTTTTGAGCCTGGGATGAAATAATGATTGCACTGCTCATTATTATTGATAAACCTATACTTTTATTTAAACTAAATTTTTTATTTGATAATTTCATAGCTTTAAACTTGAATTTTGAGTATGTCCTAATTCTTTTAAGCGATTAACCAACCGTAAAGAAATTCCATTTTTACGAGCAGCGATATTTATCTGTTCTCCCGCTCTCACCGAAACTAAAAAGTTTTGTATTCTTCTCATCAAGGGAGATTCTTGAGAAATTAAACGCTGTTGCTGGGCAATCTCAAGCCCTCGCGTTATTAACTGTAAATTCTCAATATCTGTAATCAGAAATCTATCAGCATTAAACTCTTCTTGAGTTGGTGTAATTTCAATTGTGTGGAATTTGGGTGTTTTATCCCCCATTGCTACCCGAAATAAATAAACCCGTCGCTTATCTTCACCTCTTGCTACTACCGTCAATAAGCTATTATTTGATGAAGGTAACTGCTTAAAATCCAAAGGTTTAATTTGACGTAAATGTAATACAGTTGCACCATTACCTGACTCACACTCTTTTCCCAATCCAGATAAACATCCATCAACATCTAAAGAAGCAATAGCAGGGTTATCCAACCATACCTTCTCAACTTTCTCACCAGTAGGGATAAATGAAATATTGACTCCATATCCAGGAGATAATTTAATTAAAGGTATTTCCCTTTCACTATTTCCAGTCGCAACAGTATTGCTTATTCGCTTTACACCATTTTTCATCTCACCAGCAATTACTTTTATAGAAATACTGGTAAAAGTTAGTATGGTAGAAATTGAAAAAATAATAGTTTTTTGTACAAATTTTTTCATCGTTCACTGAAGGTAAAGGATTGATTCACAAATATCTGTACATCCCTATTAGCAGGGACATACCAAACCTTTTTGCGCCGTTCAACTTCTGATGATTTACGTTTATTACGCTCCTTAATTTGTTCGGTAAGTGGTTCAAATCCACCTTCTAGAACAGCACCCAAAATATTAGAATTACCTCGTCTAATAGAAGAAAAACTACTATTACCGCCAAAACCACCCGAAGTAGAGAATTGCTCGGACTTGGGTTGATTAAGTACTTTACCAACTTTAGAAAGGGAACCGACTACAAACGTTTCTGCATCCCGTGCGGCAATATCTTCACCTTTATTACCTTGCTTTGAAGCTATCAAAGGTTTACCCGAATTTCCACGAATACTAATTGCTTGTTGAGGAAGGATATATTGCTTGCCGTTAATAAGAATCTGCGCTGCTTGGAGTTGTACTAATCCAGATTCTTGAATGTCTTTTATAGTCACAACAATCTGAGTATTTTTTGGAAGAGTAATAAAACCATTGCTATCTTTAAGGGGTTCGGTAGTTTGAATTATAAAATTTTCTTTCCGATCAAACTTTGATTGTTTGGGATTAGCATTATTAGTTGAATCTTTATCCCAAATCAATGGTGTCAGCAATTTACCCTGAATGGTAGAACCGACTTTTAGTACTCCTACAGTTTCGACAGATATACTTCTGCCTTCGTTCAAAATTCGAGCCTCTTCTGCGTAAAGTGGTTCGGGATGAATAGCAGTTTCAACAGTTCGATTAGAAACCATTAAAGGAACAGAAAGGGGCATTTTTTTAGGCTTTAAGTCTTCCTCACTTACTGCAACTTCTGTTTGCTCTGAACTTCGTTGTTCGTTTTTTGTTAAAGTATTTATCGCAATTTCAGCGCTACCATAACTTCCCAACTGATTAGTTGCTACCCATTGTTTCATTGGGTCGATTACGTCGGGTGGTTTCTCAGGGATAGGTGGTGGTGATACTCTTCTTACGGGAGAAGGTATTGGTGTTGAATTAGGCTTGATTACAGTAGACGGGGGAGAGGGAGGCAAAGCTCTTGAGGGAGGATAATCCACGGGTGTTGGATAATTATTTTGCCGTATGGTCGGACGAGGTACTGTTCTATAAACTGGTGTTCTACTTGTTACTGGCGTTATTACTGGCGGTCTTTCAACGGGGGCTATATTTTTCCTTTGAATGTTAGTATTCTCTTTGTTCAATTTTCGGGGAATTTGAGAATCCGTTTTTGGAATCGGTGTTTTAGTATTTTTTAACTCTTCTTGTGACTTAATTTTTTCTGCTTGAGTTGAGAGAGCCAATGAAGCCTTTAATTTTCCGTTCTCTACTTCTGCTGGTTTAGTATCTTCTTTAAAAAGAACTTTCGGTTTTTCAGATTTGCTAGCTGTAAGCTTCGGTGCAGTTCTTGGTTTGCCAGAAATAATAGTATTTAGGAAAGTGGCTCCTGTACCAAACACAACCAGTAACATCAAACCTACTGCACCAAACTTAGCGAAAGGATTAGTTGCAAAAGTTGGCTGAGTTTTACTATCATGTGGCGAGTCAAATAATTCGTGAGTATCAACTACATTCTTATTTGTGCTTTGTACCTCTGTACCGTTTTCTTCTTGTTCGTTATTGCCTATTGGCTCATCAATAGAACTAATCGTTTCTATATCAGTTTCTTCAACAGTATTATTTTGATTATCAGAATAATCATAGCCTAGTAATTTTGCTAAACTTTCTTCATTCCAACTGGTTTCAGATTCCTGGTTTTCTTCTTTAACAACATTTTCATCATTTAAATTTTCATTCATCACAGATTCTCCTGTGGTAAATCTCGTATTGCATAAATTTCTAAACCACTTGAACGTACTTGATAAACTAAGAAGGCAAGTCCATCAACTTTGTTAGGAGGAGAAGGTGCTTCTACTGCTCGTACAAAAATTTCTTTATTGAATGGAATCACTTCTCCCAACTTATTACTTTGTTCAAACATAGTAAGGTTAGCAACCATCCTCACTTTCCATTTACCCTCAGCGATTTTTACTGGTTGTTGAAAATATTGTGGAACAAAAACTACTTGCGTTTTTCCTTTAAACACTCCTGAAGGCGTAATGTCAGCAAGCAATTCTAAAAACTGTTTACGAAAATCTGACGATAAAGCGTAGGATGCTTGCCATGCTCCATAAGTAACTTTACCCCTACTATTGCTAATTGAACGAATATCTACACCACTATCGGACTTGGGTTCATAAGCATCTTCAACTGTTGTAGCTGGTAAATTTCCCGACCAATTCATCATCAAAGTCATTGTATCGGAAACGAAGCGTAGTACTACCTGGGGTGTGCGTTCTAAACTTCCTAATTGAGCAACTTTAATTGATTTACCACTTTCTAATTGCACTAAAGTTGGAGGTGCTTTTTTACTTAGTTGAGAATAGGAACCGTACAACAGAAATAAAATAACGAAAGCTAAAAGATGTAACCCAAAAGTTCCAACAGTGAACAATGCTAAAGTATCACTTCTAGAAAAACGAGTTGCACTACGATTCAAAAATTTTAAGCGTCTGTTTTCATTGGAAGAGTTTAAATTTTTATCAATTGTCATATATTAAATATCATTGATTATTTTCTAACAAATCCAGTTACAACTGAAGAAAGTCCCAAACTTGCAATACTTGAAAAACTCCTCAAAATAGCCATACCTCCACCCGCAGCTAATGCGACAGATAAAATAGGGGCAAGAATACCAATAGAAAAAGCAAAAATCATCGGGTCATTATTGTTGGTATCCATAACCAATGTGGCAACCAAACCAGAAATTATATTGAAACAAAGTTTTATCATTCCTACTGAAAAGAAACCCGTCAACCAAGCGAAAATTGCTTTGTTCCCTACAGGTAGTAATGAACCTCCGACGGCTAGAGGTCCTAATAATGCTGTCAGCAACATAGAAACTTCTACAATCCACTGAAAGGCGATACTAAAAGCCAACAACCACCCCCGAACCGTTAATTGAAAGATATTAGTGTTGAAAAAATCGTTGATACCTTCAAGAAAATTGGGATTGTTATAAGAAATTTTTGATTCAATTTCTTGAGCTTGTTTTTGGGCATTTTGTAAGCATTCTGCTTGTTGAGTGGGGTCAGCGATCGCGTTACATTGAGTAATTAATGTTCTTATTGCGTCTCCCGAACCAGTTTTAACCATTACTCGCTGATAAGCTTCTTGCAATTGGATAGAAGCAGATGTACTTTCTAAAAGCGTTTGATTTGTTTGGTTGATAATAGTCCGTATGCCAAGAGTTGCTTGTGATAAAAGTTTGGCATTGTTGGTAAGTAAAACTATTACGACTAATGGCCAGATGATTTCTGAGAAAGCTTTGCTGTTATCACCATCAACCATTTCTCTCGTCCATTGCACCATAAAAATTAATAGAGTTCCGACAGCAAAGAAAATTCCCAGATTGGCGATCGCACCATACAATCCCCCACCAAGTACGTCATCCCACAGTTTATCCATCGACTGAGCAACAGCTTCGCTCGCGGCGATTCCATCCTCCGTAATCGTAGAAGCTGCTTGCCCAGGATTAGGGTTTTCAACTTGAGCAAGAATGAGTCCCCAATGTAGTAATAGGAATGACATAAAGACAATCCTCTTAAAACAATCTTGCTTGTGATGCTGTTCTTAAATTACTAAAGCCTTGACCAACTATTTCCTTGTTACGCATTTGATTTTGACCATCTAAAGACCTTGAAATGTTAGTCAAGTTTAGATTTGCTAAATCTTGCGATTGTTTCGATCTCAAACCATCCGCACGCATTGCTCCTAAAATCGCTGCGGTTGATGTATTTTGTTGGGCAATTCGCTTCATCACATTCTGTGTAACTACCTCGTCTTGAGCTGCGGCTGCATAAATTTGAACTCGTTCAATAGAGGTTTGGGTTTTTTCAACTTCTTGAGTAGTAGATTGTTGTCCATTTTTGCCCAATGTACTGTCTATTACAGCACGAGTAATCTGACGATCAACTTCATTTGTTACTTGTTCTACCGTATTTACAGCAGTATCTGAAGTTGCTGCAACGCTTTCTACTTCTGTACGAGCCTCGGTAGCGTCCGGTAAACCTAATACACCAAGCGTTTCATTAATAGCTGCTTCTATATCTTTACCTAAAGAGGCACTCAACGGTTCTAGTTTGTTCTCCAATATAGATCCAACATAATTATCAAAAGATTTTAACTCCAGTTTTAATTGGTCGAGAGTGTTTCCGATAACTGGTATTGATGATGCGCGAGCGCTGGTTATACCTACAATAGAAATAACAATTGCTCCTCCTAATCCGAAAAATACTAGTTTTTTCTTTCTCATAATTACTCGATTCCTTATAGCTTTACAAAGCTTTTACTAATTGTTTAGAAAATTCTGTTACAGCCACGAATTTATCTGAATATTTCGTCATCGCAGCAGTTCTGCACTCTTGTTCTATAGGATTATTCGCTACTATTGCGAGTAAATTAAGCGGTGGATAATAACGAGTACCTGTAAAAATTCCGTTATCATCAAGCAACCATTGAGAATAAAATCCTTCTTTTTTTGGAAAAAAGCTTTCTGTTGCATTACAAGCAATTATCTCTAAAGGATACTTCAGAATTGAAATGAAACTATCAACAGCATTGGGTTGAATGCGTCCAATTAAACGAGTAGTTAAATTCTGAAAAATTTTTGCCCCCGATGGAGATTGAGCAATACTTTCTGGGTCTTGGGCTGATAAAATAACTCTTATCCCTGCTTTTGCTCCATTTGCACAAAGTCTTCCAACTAGTGCTGCAATTGAGTCATATTCAAATAAGATAGGACTCTCATCAATAAAGAATATACTGGCTTTCTCTGATAATGCTCGTCGCAATGCAGCGCTATAAGCACTCAAACTTAAAATTGCCGCATCGTCATCATTTGATAAGTTACGCAGTGCAAAAATTAGCAATCGCGCATCGCTACGAAAGGTGGAAGGTTGGGCTAAGGATTGTCCGACTCGGGATGAAAGCCAAAATCGCAAGCGTAATTTTATCGTTTCTAATGCGGCTTTGGTATCGCCACTCATCGAATCTAAACGCAATCGCTCGTGGGAACAAAAACTTAAAAAGTCATGCAGGGTAGGCATTGTAGACCACTCAGGAGAACTAAAGCCGTTAACGTATGCTGCGGCATATCTATCGCGTATCAAATCGTCTTCAAAGAAAGCTTTTAGTCCTAATGCCAAGATAGAACGCACGGTATCTGTAAGTGTTTGCGACTCTGCACCACCAGAACCCCGACGGCTACCTACAATCATTGTAAGTAAAGCTGTTGCAAGAAAATCTTTGTAGTCGGAGAATCTTTCTTGCTGCAATTTAGGTGGAAGAGAACGTAAGTTAGGTAGCTCAAATAAATTACTGGATTCCTTACCGATATCAAAATAAGCACCATCGTCACCCATAAATTTACTGTAGTCAGTGAAGGTGCTTGTTCCATCAGGTTTCGGGTAATCCATAGCAACTACAGGCATTCCATACGCTAAAGCCTGGGTAATGATGCCTGATGCCATTACGCTCTTTCCTGCACGGGTGGTAGCAAATAGTCCTAAGTTCTTATGTTGAGTGTACAAGTTGAGAAATATTGGCGTTCCTCCTTGGGAGGCAATTAATTCAAAACCATCATCATCACCCTTCTTTGTCCTCACTAATGGTAAAAGCCCCGGTACTTCCCCACTTAGATAAACCAGTCTGCGATTAAAGGGAACTGTCATCAAACGCTCCCAGGTGATAGGCAGAGTTTGCAACCAAATCCGCCAAGGGTATTCGGTTTCTCTCACCACCCATGCGGGACGCAGAAAACTTGATTGTAAGTAACGACAAGCTTCGTCTAATTGCTCGCGGGTGTTGCGATACACTAAAAACACAACCGCAGTATGAATGGGTACAGCTCCTTCATATAATTCTGACTGCGCGTCGATTGATTTTTTGATATTAAGTAAGGATTTTACATCTACCGAATTCTTCTGTTGAGCAATAGTAGCACTTGTATTTGACTGTTTTGTAAGACGCTGCATATTGGTTTTCACCAGTGTTTCATTCGCACGCATCAACTGACAGTAGATTTCAGTGTCGTAAATTCTCTCTTTTGATAATACCTCCCATAGATACTGCATTTGTCGTTCTTTATCAGTCCAGCCACCGGGTTTTTCTACAAAAGTTAATGCGCCTATATACTTATCTTTAAGATGTACCCAGCGTTTATCTGCTACAGGAACAGAAGAATCGGATTCCATTAAAAGAGATTTAGGGGCAATGTCTGAGTAAATTTCTTCATGCAATCCGTCTTCATTGAGAACTAAAAGCTGGGGAATTGGACGCGGTGGAGTGTCGTTAAAGCGCTGCCATAAAATTTTCCAAAGTTCTTCTGCACCCAAGGGACGAATATCCAAACCCATCTTGTTAGCAAGCAGCTGCTCCCAAAGTTGGAAACCATCGGTAAAAGAAGAATATAGTAAACGCTCAATCCGAACAAATTGTAACTCGTTAATTTCGCCAGTGAATGATTTCCATAAGCGTTCTAACTTGGAAAGCCCTTTTTCTATAGCGTCATTTGCACCGTTGGTATCTTGTTCTATGGTGTAGGTGCAGTACAGACGCAGGGTTTTGGGTTTACGGATGCCTTGTTGTGTTAGTTGTTGGATGCGAGCGCGTTCACCCATTAATAGGTATTGCAATTCTTGGTTAGGGACGGCTTCACTCAAGTTTTTTAGTTGTTGCTGTCTTTGTGTATCGTTGGTAAAAGAACTTAAATGAATTGTCAGACGTTCCCCAGATGGTAAATCTTTTAACCCTGATTCAATCGCATCAAATACTGGCGAAATTTGTTCGTTACGTAAAGTAGAGTGAATACCCGCGCACTCGAAGCCAAAATGAATCATAAAATTGTTGGTACCCTTTCTTAAAACATAGGCACCTACAGAGCGTCCTTGGAGATTTATCTGTAGCATTGATACTAAAGATAAAGCATCTTCTAATGGCGTTAAACGAACTTTATCTGTTCCATTGTCAACTGTGCGTTTGCCAACTTTTGATTGAACGCTCATTTTCTATGTTTTTTATTTGAGTGGACTTGTTTAGTTTTTGTATCCATAAGCTGCTGATAACGTATACCGACTCTAGTCCAGTTAGGAGTAGCTACAAATTTAGATAAAATTCTCCAAGCACCATTAGCAGTCAGCACCCACCAGGTGGAAATTCCCCAAGTTGCGATCGCGATTGTCCAAACCCAATTTAAGCGTAGTAAACCGTGAGCGAGGTAATAAGAACTTCCACAAATAATTGCCCAAGGAACTAATTGGTCTGCTGGGAAAGGTCCGATTAATGGTTGTTTTCCTAAAGTGGCGTTGACAGTACGATATTTTGATTTATTTGATTCCATATTTTTTAATTGTGCTGGTTGATTAATAATTACGAATTACGAATTACGAATTATATTCATCCTCCTGGTGCTGCACCACCTCCACCACCAATAATTAGATTCGCTAAGACATCACCTATTGTCACGGCAATTAAAATAATCATCGGTGTACGGGCTAAATTTTGCCAATCCTCATTTTCTCTTGCGGATTGGATAACCTTCACTAAAGATATTCCTAAGTAAATTAAAAACAAACCTCGCAATACATTGAAGACTAATGGAATTGCTTCCCCTGCACCTGTAAATTGTCCTGTCATCCAGGTTTCTGCGTTTTGAAAAAACTGTGCTTGTGCTGGTGTTGATAGTGCATCTAGCAGGAAAAAAGTACCCACGATTATGAATATAGGTGTGGATAATCTATAGTGCCGAAAAAGCTTTGAGAGAAAATCAAAAAACTCATTAAAGTTATGTCGCCAAGTTATTGCAATTGTTGCACAAAACAAGAAAGTTAATGTTGTAACGCTTGCTAGGCTTGGATTAATGATTGCATTTAGTACTGTGATTCCAATCGCAGCAACCCATAAAGAGAAATTAGATATTGAATAAAACGAGAAATAACGTTTTGGGGACATCGAACTTTTAGGGGATGTTCTCAGGGACATGAAATTTTTAACTCAATCATTTCATATATATCTGATAACCCGTTTTAGCTTCAAAATGAATCAACCGATTTAGGTAAATTAAAATCGGGTTTTTCTACGTTTAAATATAATTAAATATGACTACAATTATTACTAATCAAGATACTGATTTTATGTATAACTACATTATTTCTATTTACTCACGTATCAAATAATTATTTTTAATTCATATTTAATGTAAGTTTACACAATTTAGTTTGTTAAATTAATAACAAATATCTATGTATACTACATAGATATTTTTCTATATCATTAGATATAGAGACACTATTACAACGCTATTTCTTTATAGCTATAGACAGTCTTTTAAGGAATCTGTGCCAGTACATTACTACAAATTCAAAAATCCCAATATTCTTCCTCCCATTCCAAATCCCATAACTCTTCATTAAATACTTTGGTTGCTCGATCAAGTTTCAAGTTATGTGCTGCTTTAACGCACTTTCTTGACTGCCATCCAACATTTGGATATCTTCCGTACAAGTATCTAACTGCATTCTTACAATCATTGATAACTGGAATATTCAATTTTAAACAGTTCCTCAAATGTATTCCTAAGTAAATTGCTTCCATCTCATAATTCTGAAAATTATGTTCTTCAAATTCGGGTGTAGAAATTATTAAGACTCGAACCCAACGGTGATTTTCATAAATTGCTTTAGCTACTACTACGTTGACTTCTTTGGGAGTCCAATCATAGTTTTCAAGAAATTCTTCTATACTTTCATCATCGAATTGATTAATATCTATACCAAGTTCGGTAAATAAATCGCTAATATCTGCTCCTTCCCAATACGATGAATACCATTCTTTTATTTCTTCAGAACTAAAGAATTCACAAGCTTTCTCGAATGACATTTTTTCCCAACCAGCATCACATACAATTTCGTTTCCGGTTTTGGAAATAGTAAATAACTTTTCATCTTCAAGGTTCCACGGGAATCTACCTTTTTTTGAACGCTTCTTTTTTCCCATTATTCGTCTTCATCATTAAAAACTAATAAAGTAAATTTAGCTAAGAAACCTTTGCTATTAAGTAAGTAATTCTTCAATTTTCTCTAACAGCTTTTCTAAACGATTCCACTTTTTTTGGTCTTCCCAAACTCGCGCCTGTTTGACTTGACGAATTGTGTTTTCAACACGCTCTTTTCGTCCGGACGATTCTTTAGGTGGGAATGTATCCTTCAAGCGTGATTGAATTTCAGTTAAAGAAAGATTTTCATAAATTGCTGTTTCAAGTAATTCTTTTCGTGCATCTTTATCTTTTAATCGAGCAATGACCTTCGCTTTAGTATATGCAATTTTTCCCTGACGCAGCACCTCTAAAACATCTTCAGGGAGATTCAATAGTGGCAAGCGGTTTTTAACAAAAGATTCCCAGGTCATTAACCCCAAGCTAGCAAAAATTTCCTCAACCATCTTTGCTTCTGGGTTAGGCATAACGTTATGCCTAGATTCCGAAGGCTTTTCTATAGAGTTCTTCATTTTATACAACAAGGAAGTAATATTTGCAACATCAGTTGACAAACGAAGTGCCAAAAGCTGCAAAATACCTTCTGTTTCTTCTACCGGATTCAAATCCTCGCGGCAGAGATTTTCAATTAGAGAAAGCTGCATTGCTTCTTCATCACTGAGTTCCCGAATAACAACTGGTACTTCAGCAAGTTGAGCTTCTTTTGCAGCCCGATAGCGTCGTTCACCAGCGACCAGTTCATACTTTTCATCCGAGCGCGGACGTACTAACAGAGGTTGCAGTACTCCATGCTGACGTACCGACTCCACCAATTCCAGCATTGCTTGGGGGTCGAAATAACGCCTTGGCTGCTCGTCAGGTAAACAAATTACTTCGATAGAAATTATCTTCGCGGCAGCTTCCGCTTCTGCTTGAGAATCCCCAAACAGAATATCCAGGGATTTCATTTGCTGATAAGGGCGATCGCGTCTATTTTTATTACTCATGATGCGATTTTCTCCAAACGAGAAGCAATTTTCTTTAAAATAGGCACTGCGGGGTGTTTGCGGTTTAGCACAGCCAACGGTACGTGGTCTTCTGATGCATCGGCAAAGGCAGTAGAACGAGGAATTGCCGGGTAAACAACACCCACTTTTTGTAACTGCTCTTTAATCGCTTGCAAAGTACGAGCATCTTGAACGTTACGACCATCGTACATGGTGGGAATGAATCCAGCTATCTGTAATTTTTTATTCGGGCGCGATCGCACTCTTGCAACCGTATTCAACAATAACTCGGTTCCACAAAATGCTTTGTATTGAGTTTGGATTGGAACAAGTACGTGGGTTGATGCTACCAAGCTGATATAGCTTAAAAGCCCTAAACTAGGAGGACAGTCAATCAAAATAAAATCATATTGGTCGAGCATCGGCTCTAAAGCTTCTTTAAGCCGCATATCCCGTAAATCCGCTACTACTAGTTCTAATTCAGCAGCACTAAGGTTGATGTTAGCTGGAGCTAAATCGATACCGTGAATATTTTTGTGAATAGGTAGTGGTGAAGAGTGCAAAATTGAATCGTAAACTGTTTCGGTAAGAGAGGATGGTTCTACACCCATAAAAGTAGTCAATGAACCTTGGGGGTCCATGTCTACTACAAGTACCTTTCGGTTACGCTCTTGTATATGGTAAGCGAGATTCATAGCTAAACTCGACTTCCCAACGCCGCCTGATTGGTTAAATAGTGTAATTACGCAACTCAATTTATTACCCCAAAAATAAATTTTTTAATCAAATGACGCAATGGTTTTAAAAGAAGCGTCAGTAAATTTTTTTGTGCCGGTTGTGAGCGAAGGTGTTCGTTAAGGTACAACAAACAAATTGGATAGAAGCCTATCAATATAAGGCTTTTCGGTATTTTAAACCTAATATTGATGATTAAAAGACGATACAAATGACTATTTAATGGAAAATATCATTTTGTGAAGATAGGGTTATTGTACCATTATTGTTTTGTTGTAAATAAAGACAATTAATTACAATATTTGGTTAAAAAACTTATTCTATAAGGATATTGTTAGCCAATTCGCAAACCCAAGCTTTTGGCAAGATTGATAACAAACTACTAATAATTTTAATTTGAGTATTTGTTGACGTTCCTGACAAAATCCATAGCCAATAATCATTATCTACACATCGTTGCCATGAAAACAGTTCCGACAGTATTTCATAAGGATTACTTTGAGCCACTATAGGCATTATGTTTGAGCCTACTGAACGAGCTTCCGCTTCTAAATTACTTTCGCTTTGGGAATTTTTACAAGTTGTATTAAAAGGGTTTAATAGGCTTTGTAAAAGTTTGTCTAATGCTTCTCTATAATCTTTAGATATTAAACCCACGGAGCATCCTACTTTTTGAGCTATTGCGGTATTGATACCTCGTAATTGCGTTGTACCTTCTTCGACCAACTGTTTAGCAGCTGAAGCAATTTTAAACCAAGTTTGCTCCCAACGAGAACCCGCTTCAATAGTAATATCGCAAGCTTTAACTATCCGCACTGGTATCTCAAGTGGATAATCACCTATAAAGTAGAAAGTAAGTTTTTGTTCGAGCCTTAAATGGGAGCGCAAACGTCCTAAAGCTTGGTAAATTTCTGAAGAGGTAGACCAGTGTACAAAAGCCTGGAAGTTTGGGTCATTGGAAACTGTACGCTCAAAGTAAGGTATATCATCATTTTCTTTTTCCACCAATTCCTTGATTTCAATGGGTATTTTTACTTTGGCTTTTCCAGGTTCGATGCTGCGTCCCGTTAAGGTAATATACAACACTTCCAAATAGCCGAGGTTACAAAACGGAATGCCTATGGAAGCTAAGGCACTGACTCCACAGAAATCGTTACTACCACGTGAATCAACAAACCAAGAACCATCTTCCGATTCAGTCTGACATTTCCAATCAATAAATTTTATGTTTGAATGCCTTTCTTGTAACTCTTGTTTTAATGCTGCTATTCGGTTTTGGGAAAGTGTGCTGCGTTCCTTTCCTAAATGTCCCAGACCAATAATTTGAACTATTTCCAAATTTTGAGCAGAAGGAACTTCTTGCTCAACTGTTAGAATTTCGCACTCCTCAATATTTATCCACCAAGACAAATACTCAGCTGTAGTTGTTGCATCTAAGTAAACGTTCCAAGCAGAAGATGCAGCAACTTCGCTGTGACGTTCCTTGCGAGTGTAGATAAATAGTTTGCCTTTTTCAATGCGTAATGCTCCATTACGCTGTTTACCCCAGACTTGTAAAAATGGTATAAACCAATTGAGAATAATATCTTGCTTGAATTTCTCAATTACTTCCGAAGTTTTATTACCAAACCTTTTTCGGACTTTACTAGGAAGATCGGCAAGGTCTGACCCATACTCACTAGTAGTATTAAGTATTTCCTCTAGGTTGGGATATAAAGTCTCGGTTGCAATACCAATAATTTCATCTAAATTATCTGGTAGTTCCGGTAATAACTCCCTTACTGCTGCATCATTCCAGCCGTGGAATGGTTGCTTGATTTCTCCATTTAAGCATTGACGCAAAATCATCCACAGATTGATTAAAAGGGCGTTAACTTTGGGGTAGTTAACTGCCAGTTCCGCGATTACTTGGTCAATATCTGATAATTGTGCTGCAACGGAATTAATGGGCTGTACTGTTTGCATTACTTCATCCCAGAAGTTACCACAGTTTTCCCATTGATAATCTTCAATCTGAGGGGCACTATCGGGATGGGCACGAATGCGGTCGTGTTTTAAAGTTTCTTTCCGTAATGAACGATGTCCAAATCCTTTTCCATAAGCAGAGCTACAAGCTTCTCGTAAATGACAAGTAGCGCAAACTGGATTTTCTATACCATCCATATCAATATTTTTTTCTCGCGCAATTGCGAAAACCTTGCTGCGATGACAGTTACCCGGAGTTGATGCTTTTTCTCCTTGGATGGGCCACCTCAAATATTTTTTACCACCAGGTGTTGTGTCCCATACCATACCATCGTTACGAACATTCATATAAGCATAATTCTGCTCAACGGTTTGTGTAGTTATGTTTCTAGCATGGTTGGTAAAGTACCATAACCTTTCTACTCCAAATGCTATTGGGGCTGCTAAACCTGCATCATGACTTTTAAATGTACCAGTGGGGCTTTTATCTAAAATATGCTTCCACCCCGCTGCAATTGCTTCTGTTAAAACTTGCCAGCGCTGTCCTTGTTTAAAAATGATTTTGGGAGGACGAACACAAACACCTATTTTAGGTAGTTTTCCAGGTTTATAATTGATAAATTTAGGTATATTTTTAGCTTTATTTGTTTCTTTTTTGGTTGGAGATTCCCCAAATCCTTTTTTAGGTCTATATCTTTCAATTGTTCTACGCAGCCATAACTTGAGTTTGTAGAGCATCCCCCACTCGCGTTCCGAGCGTGCTAACTGCTTTTGAATCGATTCAGGACATAGTGCGAAAAAGTCTTCCGGTCTTAAAGTCGTATTTTCCCAAGTCACTACCACTTCATAATCGCTTTTACGGAAAGTTTGAATATTTTGGTAGTACAAGTGAATCTGTTTACTGTTGTTAATTGCATCTGGTTCCGGACGTAATTCAACTTGTTTGTCTGCAATTTGATAAAAATAGTTTAATTTTAGTAACTTTCGGATTTGGTTTGCTTGATGACATTTTAATAAGAAAATGCCACTCGTCTGCAATTGAACTTCATTTTGACGACCAGCAGCTAGTAATTCGTCAATATCCAAATGTTTTTTGTCATGCCATTGTCCCCAACAACCTACACTGACTCGATAGCGCCATTTCTGACAAGAGTAAATAGTTGCTTCGTTAGCTTTAGTAATAAGGGGATTGTCGATTGCTCCAGCATCTGGCATTAATCTAACTTCTTTTACGCGCAATCGCTTCAGGTAATCTTTAAGCGTTTTTTTACCGTATCTAGCTGCACCCGCAGTTCCGATAACTGCAATATCAGTTCGTCCTTGTCTCCATAAAAACATGGCAACAAGCAGTGATTTTAACGCCCCTTCACAAAGAATTACTGTTTTGATTTTTTTCGCATCGGGGTGCTTCCAGCAAAATAGCGGTAGTTCCCCGTTGGGTAATTGCGGTCCGTTTCCCCCATCTTTGTTACTACTTAACCAAACATATTTAGGTTTAGTTCTTAAAGTAGCAATCTGCATACCCGTAATATGTCCGTCTGGTGAGAGAGCCGTAATCGCAAATCCTGGCATTCCTAACAGCTTTCCTTCAGAAGAGATACCTGGAAGAGTTGACTTGATACCATCAGGAGCATAAGTACCGGGTTTCCAAGTTCTTAACCATCCTAAAGTTTCTAACCAGTTTATTTCTTCGATAGTTAGCTGTCTGTCCTCATGGAGGTGAGAAGAATGTTGGAACGAAAGAGTTTTTGTACATTCTTGAAGTATTGAACGGAAATCGCGATCGCGTTCCGAAATAGATAGTAGATTTTTTTGCTTGACATAATGTTGTCTCCGTGTATTTAGGTTATTTTCTGTCGTGAGGTAGGCGTTACTATCTTCGAGAGCAAACAAACCGCCCATATCGTTACGCAGTAACGCTATGAAACGATAGCCCGCTGGTGCGTCATGTTGGCTAAAACTACGCAAGCACTCAATTAATGAGTCTTCTTTAATAGCGCAGCCGTGAGTTTTGTTGCAGATGGGACAGGGAAAGCGCTTGCTAGTGTACTGGCGTTTCATTAGCAAAAATCTTTGTATGAATTTTAAAGCGGCTAGTCCCGGAATTTGCCTTAATTACAATAACATTCGTGTTTTCTGCGGTTTTTAGTACTAATTGCGAGAAACCCGATTAGTACTAAATGCTGTAACCCTTATAAATCAAGTATTTCAGAAAATAATGTCACCGTCAGGGGTGCTAATGTCACCACGAGGGGGCGTTACTTAATAGTTCTTTACTTAAAAATAAACGCTGTAATTGAGCATATATAGGCTTTACAGGGTTTGATTCTGTTATCCTTTAATATAAAAAGTACTAAAGAAAATTTTCAGATCGCGGTATCAGTGACATTCTTCGTGAGATTTCTTTATTATCATTTCTTAGTACGAGGTGCTAAAACGTAAGTGAGACAAGTATTTCACGCATTACATTTTATTTAGTACTAATTAACCAAACAGCACTAAAGTTAAATTTTTCTACTTGAGCAAAAATTTTCTTGACAAACCGTGTTTTATGTTAAATAATGACCTCAAAGCATTGAAGTGTAAGGCTTTGCGGCTAATAGTTTTGCTTACAATTATTATTAAAACTTCAACTTTATTAATAGTCTTTTCGGCAGGTGTGTAGCAGTATTTAGCAATTTACAGATAGCGATCATTGACTGGTACTACTACTCGGAATTAAAAATCTAGAAACCTTTTTATAGATTTAAATAGTTCGTTTATTTAACGTTTCGACGCGGTTATGCTTTTACTATCAATGACCCCCGGCTTCAAACCGGAGCTTCCAGCTTGATTAAACTAGACAGTTTAGTTTGCCCCTAATGTCAGCTACGCTATATTTACTTTAATTGGAATCTATTCCAATAATATAAAAATACCTATTTAGAGCAGGTAGCTAAAACTATAATTTTTTCGTTTATTGTTCTTATGAAATGTGTTATTAAAGTCTTAATTTTTATTTTAAGACTGTTTAAAGATTAAAAATTAAGTATGCAAGGGTATTGTATTTTTTTATGAAACTGATAACTGGTTATTCAATTGAAAATTTATATAAAAGATTTTAAAAAAAAATTATTTATTGATTAAATGTACAAATTGTAATAATAATATAGTTTTAAATAAAATCTTCAAAATTAAGCTATCTTGAGTATTGTTTTCAATTGAAAAGCATATTTCGGCTTAATTGTTCGCTGTTTTAATTTGTTTTCTAAATCGCGTACCCAACTTTGGCTTTTTCCCATAGCTTGGGCAAGTTCCATTTGGCTCATTCCAATAGCTTTTCGGCGTTGCTTTATTAAGGTTCTAGTTAAAAATATTGATTGACTGGTTTTATTGTACGATAACTTAATTTTGGGGGTCATTTTGATCGGATTTAATCGATTCAGAAAATTTTCTCGAATCGCTTTTAGTAATATTTTTATCTTTATCAGCTTCAAAAGTTTTTAGTTCTTGCAATTTATATTGTACGTTGTCTGGTGGGATAAAACTTATAAATGCTGGAAACCAGTGTTTAATAATATAGTGTTTAGGTAGCTTCTTAGCCGTCACTTAATAAATGGACAAAACTACCCATTACTGGATAAAGCTACCCATCATCGCCCGACCTTAACGGCTAGTTCGGGACTACAGTTCGGACTTTCACCGAATTCCTCAACACGAGTCACGTCTGATGTACCGACCTCCACAGGCTCTACGTCCTTAGAGTAATTGCTGAGATGCGCTGTTAACGCCTGTTGGTTAAAATACTCATGTCGGCGTAACGACTTGAGCGACTTATTAATTCTGTGCCATGAAGCCCATACGTGTCTAGACGCGACCATCACAGCCGGGAGAGCGACATGGGTAGGCACAGATTCACTAAGTCTCATAGCTCTACGAGCTATTACCATTCCGGCTGCGGTATCAGAACTCATACCGTACAGCCGCATAAATTTAGTTAATCCAATTAATGAAGTGTATGCAGGATTAACTTTAATTACTTGAATACCTTTATTACGGGCTTGGGTTTGTAGTATTTCATTGAATCGGGAATAAGCAAAATAATTGAGCATTCTAGCGTATCTACGACCTTCTTCCTTCATGCGCTTCTTTTTAGCAGCGAAAGAAAGGTTTTCTATCACAATTGCACAGCCGTACAATTGAGCAAGTAATATTAGCCGTTTAATTCGGTCGGAAAGTTCAGCTTCTACTTGACCAGAACGGCGGGAATGTAGATTTAACTCATATTGACCTTTAGCTACCGGGTTCCCGTTATAGTCAACGTAGCACCAACCTATAACACCTGGGTTTAAATCAACGCCAATACAACCATATCTTACTGGTTTAGACTGGATAGGAACTTCGGTTACTTCTACCGAAACTGCTATATACCAGCGATTATTCTTATAGAATAATCTCCAGGTTAAAGACTCTCCTTTACTAGCAGGGATGGTTTCTAATGATTTTTTATTTACTGCTCTACGCATCAAAGCTGCTTCAATGCAATCCTGACCATAAGGGAACTCTAGATTAGCTGTAACGTACTTACCAAACTCAGATTCCCATTCAACTGGAACACGAATTTTTAAAGACTTCTTCTTATAATCGTACTGACATATCTGATTACCATTAGATTCTCCCTGACTACCAACCAAAGGAAAGTTAAATTCAGTGCCAAAATTAACTTCGATAGGAGCTTCTTTTAACTTAGCTACTTTACCGTGTTGAGCAATAACGTAACGACGCTTATGGTGGATTTTAAATCTTAATTCATGTTGGCGGGACTTAAACTGATTACGTTTAACTCTGCAACAAGGATAAGCTAATTTCGATAGTTTTTTCTCCCATTCGGTAATCTGTTCCTGAGCAGAATTAATTTTATCTTCTATAGTTTCTATATGAGCTTCGCGACATTCACGAGCAGAACCGATTTTACCGTCGATATCAATAAGTAAAGAATTAGCCTGTCTTTTATTAAAGCCAAACTTCTGTAGTTCCTGATTCTTTTTAGTTTTAGAAATATCACTATTAATTAATTCCATCGCAGTACAACGATGTTCTTTCTGCTTTTTAGAATATTTAATAGCGAAAGGAACTAATGCTTTCGGTAACTCTGCCGTGAATGTTTTTATACCCATTTGAAACTCCTTATTGAATTCGACCTTTTTCAATAATATACTCATGTGACACATGAGTATATTATATTTGTCAACAATGCCAGCTAAAAAAATTTATAACGAACCAAAACGTAGATTCACGGCGGACTTTAACCGAAACAGCTATTGAATGGCTAGAGTCTATGAAAGAAGAAATGGGAGCTAACAGTCTTAGTGATGCGGTAGAAAGGTTAGCTCGTATAAATGTGGATAAACGGTAATATTTGTCTAGTTTTGGGTAGAAATTAGGTAACAGTTGCTAGCCCTTTAAGTAACTTGCACAGTTTTTTATCGCAGGATCGCATCTTGAAAGTTCAAATGGTCATAATTGCGAGCAAGATTTCTACCTACTAAGTTGACAATCCAGGTAGCTGCATCCATATCTATAAATGCGGCACTTTCCTCTAACCTTTCTTGCCACTCCACTGGTAGTAATAACTGAATGGCAAAGCAAGGATTTTTCAATTGCTCGGGAAATGAATATCTATCCCTCCATTGTGGACAATCTTGACCTCGCTCCCTTCCTGATTTCTCAATCGTGCTGAGGATGCCGTGTTTGTTGCAGTGAATATGCTGGTTGTCTACTGAGTCTGTTTTATGCTGACAGTTCCAGCAGCTTTTTCTTATTGGATGCTGTGATAATAAATGTTCTGTATGAAATGATTCTTCTATATTTTGATTATCTTCGGTTGACTGCGGATGCTTTTTACTATATTGAAATGCTTTGAAAGCTGCGTCTACGCTTTTTAAATTTAAAGTTTGTCGAATCTCTTCTGCTATTTCCGGCTTTCCTAAACTTTCCTGCTCGTCTATAAACTCTACTACCTTCAAGGCTTTGGAGTATGTGCGCCCAGAACCAAGCCCTACTTTTCGAGCAAGGCGATCGCGTGTTTTTCCACTTGTGGAACTTAAACAAAGGTGTGGAAAATTTTCCACCCCTTTCTCATCTTTCCTAGCTGGTCTTCCAGGAGCGGATTTTTTTCCACCGTTGCTCATCCTTTTTCTAGCTGCATCACTTTCTACCTCAAGCCATGCTTGCCCTTCGCGGACTTTCTGCTCCCGGTTTTTTTCGCGGTTGGCATTTTCTAGTAGCAAGGTATGTAGTTCAGCCAGTTCGTCGTCAAATTCTCTCACTTCAACAGGTACAGCCTTCCATCCTAGTTGCAAAGCTGCTTGCCAGCGTCGGTGCCCCGAAACAATGATTCCTTCCTTGGTGACTACTAATGGTCTTATTTGATTTGAATACTTTATTAGCTTTACTAATTCACTTGCGTCTTCCTCCTTACCATAAATCAAGTCATTGCGTGGGTGTGGTTTCAGCTTACGGGGATCTATTTCATAGAAAATAGATGTAAAATTATGAGTAGTTGTGTTATTCGATAAGGTAAAGGAGTTATCCATTGTTTTAAGAGGTGCCTATTAAAATCAAAAACAATTGACCAAATGGGTGATAAAATAACCAAGCGCTGTTAAGCGTACTTTGTTTCGAGTTGGCTTGCCAATAGGGATGCCAATTATGTATTTTTCTCTATATCTAACTTTAAGTATCTGTATGTTTAATCTATTACCTCAAAAACGAACATTACCCCAATTAAGGTTGTTTGACCAAAATTATCTGATACGCAGAAGCTGTAGTAAAATTGTCTACTAATTTAAGTAAATAAATTAACTAGACTTATATAATCTACCGCATAACGACACTTTTTTATGCAGTCAGCAAAAAAATATTAAAATAGGTATATGAACCCTAAAGCAGAACGGTTAGCCACATTAGTCAAGGAGTTACGAAGCTCCCAAAGTCAGTACAAATTCGCCAAGTTGCTTGGTGTAAGTCGTCCTTCGGTTACTTTTTGGGAATTAGGTCAAGCTTGGCCGGATACGCAAAATTTGCAAAAGTTGGCGGATTTGAAAGGGTGGAATCTTTCTGACTTACAGGCATATCTTGTTGAGGGAGAATTACCTTCCGGTGAACCAGTATACCGATTAGAGTCAATATTAGGTGCGATACGAAATCTTCCATCCGAAGCAGTAGCAGAGGTAGCTTCTGTGGCTGTCAAAACATTAGCAAAAAGAAGTGTTTCTGCGTAAATTTTGTATATTACGAATGTAATACAAGCAGCAGTTACATTTAGATTGGCGTAGTTTATTTCAATGAACCCAGCAAGAATTTTTCAGGGTAGTATCTTTGATAAAGTTTTTTGGTCTGGCTTTTGAAACTCTCCCAAATCAAAAAAATGAATATAAGTATCTTTTTTCGAGCTTAATGTTGGAATTTGTCGAAGAGTTCTATTTTTTGAAGTAAGTTTTTGATACTTACCGAAATTAAAGGATCGGCGTTGCAAAGATAATCCTTCGGAAGTTATTAAAATACTTACAAATACTGGCATTCGTCGCAAGTGGGAGGTAGTTGTGAAGGTAGCTTTACTGCCTTGAATTAACTGGTGTAAGTACCCTTTTGTGGGAGTATTCCCTGAAACAGAAGATTTCTTGCTTTTATTCATGATTATTGCAGTAAGTAAGTATTCTAGTGATTTGTACCCAATATGCGGTAGATATGTATTCCCCTCTTGGTGTACTTGTATTTTAATACCTCCTAATTTATTAATGTAAGTTTTGAAACCTAATTAAAAATATTGCCAAGAATAATCTCGAAATTTATCTATCAAAAGTAGTATTTGCTTCTTTTTGCTTGGTAATCCTACTTAAGAGAGATTGTTTTTTTTGTTTTTGTATGAAAAAGACTACTAGCATTTTATTTTACCAAAAAAGTTATCTTTATCCAATAAAAATACGTAAATAATCCCGTTTTCGTTAAATTATCGGAGATAATTGTATTCCAATTTTTTCCTTTAGTAAACAAAGAAGTAAAGGTATTACCAAGTAGATAAAGGTTGATTCTCTAACAAATTAGAGTTGTTTTTTTAGAGACTATATTATTTCTTAGTATATTTGATTAAAGCTATTTTTACGTAACCAAAATACTGAAACATTTAATAACATCTTATTAAGCAGTTGTACTAAATAAGGCGATAATGCAGAAATTATATAATTCATCCTAAAGATAGATGTTATTTTTATAGATAATAGAATGTATGTTATTTATTATTGTTGTTTCTGATAACTTATCATTTGATTAATTAAGTTACACTCCTAATTTTTTTAAAGGAGTTATCGGGTATCACTATGAGTTAAGTCATGGGAGTGTAGGTAGTGAAAAGTTTTTCTCAGGGCGTTCTGCTTGCAGCAGCGCTTCGCTATCGCACTTTAGTAAATTGCGAACTACTGAATCTAAGGATCTATTTGGCTCTGGATTATCAGAAATATTTTTACGGCTTACTGTGCTACGCTATATACTTCAATATGAAGTACTAGATATGAGTTGTCATGAAAGATTAGTTGCTTACCTTTCTCGATGCGTTCATTGTGACGGATGCAGCAAGTCTCACGCTCTTTTTATGCAAATTTTGCACCTTGGATATCATAAAAAATAAGGGATGGTAATACACCACCCCTTATTTCTCAAATGTCACAAATCTTAATTAACAGTGCGTTACGGCTGCATTGGACTAGGATGTACAGCTAGATGCTTAAGCGAAAGCGAAGTTATCTGCAATCAAGCTATTTGCACCAAAACCCTGCAATATCGCTAAGTCCGAACCATTTGCAGCAATTAAGGTATTATCTTCCTGCTGGGTAATGCTCAAATCATTAAAGCCGATTCCTAAGCCAGCGATACCAAGCACGTCCTCACCACTGGTAAAATCGGTTATGATATTCGTAGCTTCGGGAGTTTCAACAGTGGCAATCCAGAATTGATCTGCACCTGCACCACCTGTAAGAATGTTATCACCGCCGGAAAGTGCGAAGAATTTATCAGTGCCTTCACCACCAACAAGGCGATCGCCACTTCCCAAGATCAAAGTATCGTCACCGCTACCAGCGTAAATACGGTTTCCGCCTTGACTACCGATAGAAGCGTCAATAAAATCGTCGGAGTCTCCACCGAAAATCAGTTGACTAGTTCCGGTGACTTCGATAATATCTGCTTCTAGGGAACCAAATACGGGTTCGGTAGTGGGTTTTTCTGGGACATTAGCTGATGCTAATTCCACGTTGAGTTCGTATTCTCCTGCAAAAACACCGATTTCTGTAAATATCCAACCACTACCACTTTCTTCAACATTAGGATCGTAATTGCGGTTTCCAAGTTGGCTAACGCCCGCATAGTAACTACCTGCTTCCTCTGCGGTAAATTCAAGATAGGGATCGCGACTGAATTCTTCGTCGGGTGCTGCACCGTTATTGACGCTAGCTAGTTCGTTACCATCAGCATCAAACAAGCGTAGTTCAGAATCTAACCGTTGCTCAATACCGGGAAAACGCTCGAATTCAAAGGGAATAGAATCAAGATCGATCTTTACTTTATCTCCCGCTTCTAAATTAAAGGAGTAGAAGTCTACATCTTCCGTAAAGTCTACTGCTTTTAGGAAAAATTCATCATCAGAATCTAAGCCATTAATACTGCCTTTTACTGTAGTATCAGTGTTTTCAGGATTTAAATTGAGGTTAATGGCTTCGGCGATAGTGTCGTTAGGTCGATTTTCCTCAGTTACAGGAACTTGTTCTGGACTATCAAAAATAGTAAATGTAGCAACATTTGCCTCTGGATCGATTGTTGAGTTAGCAGTTTCAACAAGACTAAACGTAGCTGTTTCAAGTTTCTCCAAATCGCCGTCTGATGCCACAGGTAATTCAACTGTAGCTGTAATATCAGTAATTTTTAGAGAAAAGGCTGTATTACTTATCTCGGTGATTTCGCCTCCAGTTACAGCGATCGCATCTACATTAAACTCCGGTAAGTTGGGAGCATCGACGGATACTGTAATATCTTCGGATGGTGATGCTGCTGTAAGGTTAAAGGTTAGTAAGCTGGTATCGTTTTCTGATTCAACTAAAACTTCTGATTCTGCTCTCAAACTAACTTCGGGCAATGATAGGGGCGTATCGGCAATTGTGAAATTAACTTCACCTGCACCACTGTTAATTGTGTAGGTAGGTGCCTCTTGTACAGCTAAGTTAAAGCTTTGTAATCCTTCTTCAAACGGATCGGCGAAGACAGGTAAAACTATCGATGCTTCTTGTTCTGTAACTTTAAAATAGAAGCCACTCACATCGAAATTTGAAAATGGAAAGATTCCTCCAGATATGTCAGCGTTAAGAACATCAAACTGAGGAAGAATGCCCTCGTTACCTTTGACATAAATCAGCACGCCATCTTCTGACGGAGCTTCGCTGAGGTTAAAATTGAGCGTCGCTTCTGTTCCCTGGTCTTCAATTAGCTCGTCTTTACTAATACTCAGGCTAACTTCAGGAATAACAGTGGGTTCGGGAATTTGATCTATATTGTCGTAAAAAGTGGTAGTGGATTGATTAGCATTGGGATTAACTCCATAACCTTCACCTTCTTCTAAGAAGAACGTTGCTTCTTCAGGACCATCAGTTTCTGGTTCTAATAGTTCACCTCGATACTGGGTTTTGGCATTCAATGAAAAGAAAGTATTTGGCTCAAATATTCTTAATTGAATACCTGTTTCCCTTCCAGTGTCATCAGTAACAACATCAACTAATTCAGCTCCTGGGGAAAAAGGAGCTTGTTGAAGAAAACGACCACTGAAATAGTCTTGAAAGTAAATATCACTGTTGACGGTTACAAGAATGCCTTCTTCGGGAATTTTCCCTTCGGTTTCTAACGTTAAAACGAAGGCTGAACCTTGTAAAGGAAATCCTTCTACCAAACTGTTAGCAATTATGGCATCTTCGTTATCAGCATCAAGAGTTGTACCAATTACGCTTAAAGAAACGGTTGGTTCGCCAGGTTGAGCAAGATCGATGGTTTCAGGAGGAGTGTTGTTACTTCTATCTCGCTGTTCGGCTAAAATTACTGGATTTTCTGGGTTGAGAGTAACATTCAGTTCGTACTCGCTTAAATTCAAAAAATCCAGACTATAGTAACCATCACCTCTCCCGCTACCAGGCTCAGAAGGTTGATATATAGCTTCTATTCCTTCGGGAAACCCAGTGGTGAAGATACGACTATTAATAAGCTGGCTTACACCTGCATAGTATGTGCCATCAGTAGATGCTTCAAATTCTATGTAAGGGTCCGGACCGGAAGTAAACATTTCTCCTGGTGCTTGACCTTGACCGTTGTAGGCTAATTCATTACCTTCAGAATCAAACAACCGCAACATAGAAACAACGCCGAAGTTATCTTCTTGATAATCAGGAATAGCAGTCAACTCAGGATCGTCCCCCCCCGCTGACTCGATGTCCAATGCGATAATGTCACCTGCTTTTAACTCAAACTTGTAAAGATCTACATCTTCTGATGCGTCTATATCATCGAAAGTACCATCTTCGTTTTGATAGCGATTACCAATTTCAAAATCGATTGTTTCGACAATTGATACTTGGGGATTTTCGGGGCTGAGTCCGATATCGCTGGCAAAAGGAATAGCATCGTTAGGCTCGCTGGCATTAAAGGGAACTTCCTCTGCCGTATCACCAATAGTGAACTCACCACTACCAAAAGCTTCATTCACCTCATACCCATCACCAGCTTCCAAGGTAAAGACGGCAGTTTCTAACCCCTCAGATTCCCCATCAGCAGCAACAGGCAAATCAACTAAAACCGTAAAATCCGTTAACAGAATATCAAAACCATCCTCTCGGACGTTGACAATTTCTCCACCATCACCAACGGATATCGCATCTAAATCAAACTCGCTTAAATTGGGTGCATTAACTCCAACAAGTAATCCACCTTCAGGTATTGTCCCCTCTGTAATGTTAAAAACGTGAGCAGAAACCGTACCCTTTTCTTCCGCCAAATAATCGGGACCCGTATTTAAACTAACTAACGGTAAACCCGTCGCAGGTGGTTCGGTGGTTGTCGGCGGCTCTGGTACCTCGGCAAGCTGACTTTCCTCATCGGCAAACAACACGCTACTTGTTGCGGCATTACTATCAATCGTGTAATCGCTGAGGTTGCCCACATCCCCTAAATCTTGTGAATCCACCTGTTCGTTCGTTTTCAATTGGAACACCGCTTCAACCAAGCCATCAAAAGTTGCAGGCAAAAACGTATCTGGCTCCGAATTATCAAATATGTTAATCGTAAAGCTGGCATTCGTGCTTCCTTCATCAATAG